>JALWTZ010000050.1 GCA_026993285.1 Lysobacterales bacterium
GAATCCTGCTTCGTGGTGCTGCCCGAAGAAAACATCGACACCGACCAGATCATCCCGGCCCAGTTTCTCACCACCACCAGCCGCGAAGGGCTGGGCCGGCATGCCTTTCACCACTGGCGCTACGACGAAAACGGCCAGCCCAGGGCCGACTTCCCCTTCAACCAGCCGGAAAACGCCCACTGCCAGGTGCTGGTAGCCGGGCACAATTTCGGCTGCGGCTCCTCGCGGGAACACGCGCCCTGGGCGCTGCTGGACATGGGGCTGAAAGCGGTGATCTCCAGCGAAATTGCGGACATCTTTCGCAATAACAGCCTGAAAAACGGCCTGCTGGCCATCGTGGTACCGGAGGCACTGCACCAGCAACTGCTGCATGCCGACCAGCGCCAGATCACCATCGACCTGGAAAGCCAGCAACTGACCTTCGCCGGCCAGAGCCACCCCTTCGAAGTGGACGGCTTCGCCCGCCACTGCATGCTCAACGGCCTGGACCCGCTGGGTTTTCTGCTGGAACAACTACCCGCCATCGAACAATACGAGAACCAACATGGCTGAATACCGACTGCTCTTCCTGCCCGGTGACGGCATCGGGCCCGAAATCGTGGCCGCCACCAAAACCGTGCTGCAAGCCTGCATCCAGCGATTCCAGCTCGACATCCAGCTGGAACACGCCACCATCGGCGGCGCCGCCATCGATGCCGAAGGCACCCCCTACCCCGCCAGCACCCAAGCCAAGGTACAACAGGCCGATGCCGTGCTGCTGGGCGCGGTGGGCGGGCCGAAATGGACCGACCCCGACTGCCGGCCGGAACAGGGCCTGCTGGCCCTGCGCAAGGACATGCAAGTCTTCGCCAACCTGCGCCCGGTGAAACCCTGGCCCAAACTGGCGGATGCCTCGCCGCTGAAAAGCGAATACCTGCAAGGCGTGGACCTGCTGGTGGTGCGCGAACTGACCGGCGGCATCTACTTCGGGGAAAAATCCCGCACGCCGGATAGCGCCACCGATGTCAGCACCTACAGCCGGCAGGAAGTGGAACGGATCGTGCGCAAGGCCTTCCAGTGGTCCAGGCAACGGAGAAAGAAGGTCACCATGGTGGACAAGGCCAATGTGCTGGAAACCTCCCGCCTGTGGCGTGAAGTCACCCAACAGGTCCATCAGGCCGAATACCAGGATGTGCATCTGGAAATCCTGCTGGTGGATGCCGCCGCCATGCACCTGCTCAGCCGCCCGGCCGATTTCGACGTGATGGTGACCGAAAACATGTTCGGCGACATCCTCACCGACGAAGCCTCCATGCTCGCCGGCTCCCTGGGTGTACTACCCTCCGCCTCCCTGGGCGACGGCCCCCGCGGCCTCTACGAACCCATCCACGGCTCCGCCCCCGACATCGCCGGCCAGAACCGCGCCAACCCCATCGGTACCATCCTCAGCCTCGCGCTGCTCTTCTGCCACTCCCTGCAACGGGAAGACATCTCCCGGGCTATTGAAGACGCAGTGGATCAAGCCGTGGAAACCGGCCAGGTCACCGCAGACCTCAAACCGGAACAACCGCTGGGGTGCATGGAAGTGGGGGAAGTGGTGGCAGGGAGAGTTGTGGGATAACGGCTCACATCCGGCAATAAAATAGAGTGGCAAGGAACAAAAATTGGTGCTTTTTTTCTGGTTGCATGTGATTGTTAGCTTTGGCGCTACGATAAACTATAGTGATCGTACAGAATCGATAAAAATCGATCTTTAGATTGAATCCACGGCAAATGCCCTGAACCCTCTAAAATTATATAGTTTGCATTTGGCAAGCGTTCTTTTATTAACTCACTGCTTTCCCCATATATATCATACTCTCCAAAAAGAACTGTAACCGGAAAATCGATACCGACTAACCCCTTGTCAAGCAAGCTACATTCAAAGGAGACTATATTTTTACGAGTGTCATTTACAGCCTTGGCCTTTATTCCTAAAAGCCATGACTCATCAGCTTCAGGAGCCTTGGATGGATCTTCAAAATAAAACTTCCAAATATTTTTAAAAATATTCCTATACGCCTTGTCACTTCCAGCAAGGCCTAAAAGTGAATTTATTCCTATATATAACCACTCACTTCTCGATGACTTTCTCTTGTTATAAGCCATGACTTCCTTTTCCATTCTTTTCCAGACACCACCTACGCCAGAACTTGGGCTACACAAAAATAGGCTATGTATTTTTTC
>JALWTZ010000051.1 GCA_026993285.1 Lysobacterales bacterium
GGCCGGTGTTTTTGTTTCAAGGTCTGGATTTCAGTCGCCGTCGAGCAGATTGCCCAGGCTGCCCAGTACCGAGCCCTCACCCTGGCTGCCACCCCGCTGGGGCGCGGCGGCCAGCATGCGTCCGGCCAGACGGGAGAAGGGCAGGGACTGCAGCCAGACATGGCCGGGGCCGCGCAGGGTGGCGAAGAACAGCCCCTCGCCACCGAAGAGCATGGTCTTGATACCGCCGGCCTGCTCAACATCGTATTCCACCGAATCGGTCAGTGCCACCAGACAGCCGGTGTCCACATGCAGCACCTCGCCGGCCTGCAGTTCCTTTTCCACCACGGTGCCACCGGCGTGCATGAAGATCATGCCGTCGCCTTCCAGCTTCTGCATGATGAAGCCTTCGCCACCGAACAGGCCGGTGAGAATCTTGCGCTGGAAGTGGATGCCGATGGAAACGCCCTTGGCGGCGCAGAGGAAGGAATCCTTCTGGCAGATCAGCCGGCCGTTGTAGCGGTCCAGCCGCGCCGGAATGATGGTGCCGGGGAAGGGCGCGGCAAAGGCCACATGCTTCTTGCCGGAGCTGCCCTTGTGGGTAAACACCGTGGTAAACAGGCTCTCGCCGGTAATCAGCCGCTTGCCGGCACCCACCAGCTTGTCGAACAGGCCACCGGCGCCGCTGGCGGCCGAGCCATCGCCGAAGACGGTGGACATTTCCACTTCCAGATCCTTGTACATCATGGCACCGGCTTCGGCCACGGCGCTTTCGCCGGGATCCAGCTCGATCTCCACAAACTGCATGTCCTCGCCGAAAATCTTGAAGTCGATTTCATCGGCACTGGTGGGGTTGGAAGGTGGCCCGGCGGGTACCGGCGCACTGGGCTGGGCTGTCTGGCCCAGTTCCGCCACCTGGCGTACCGGCAGCCAGTCGGTATAGCCCTGTTTCCAGCAGAAGGCATCGGGATGTGATTGTGCCAGTTTCTGTGCCTCTGGCAGCTCCATGGGCCCTTCCTGCTTGCCGTTATAGCTGATAAACCATTCACTCATTGCAGATGACTCCTTGATTGATCGGGGGAATTCAATGAACACATGAGCATAAGGATTTTGGGAACGAAAGCCAGTGGCTGAAGTCATGATTCCTGGCAGAACTGTCGACCCGGTCGCGGAATTCGTTCAGTCACGATTCATGACCAGGCCGTACAATAGGCAGCATGATTCATTACCGAAGGAGAGCCGCGATGAAAACCATGACCGCTCTGGCTGTGTTCTTGTTGGCCCAATCAGCCCAGGCCGATGTCTATGACTGGGCGCGGGTGATTGAAGCGGAGCCCATCCGCGAGTGGGTACGCGTGCCCACGGAAAGGGAAGTGTGCTGGAATGAGGCCCGACGTCACCATCACCGTGACGGGAATGCCACCGATGTAGTGGTGGGCAGTGTCATCGGCGGTGTGATTGGAAACCAGTTCGGCAAGGGCAAGGGCAAGGATGCGGCTACCGTGGCCGGTGCCTTGCTGGGTGCGGCTATCGCCAGCGATGCACAAAAGCACGATCGCCAGCACCCACATCGAGATGACGTGATTCGTCGCTGCCGAATCGAAACCGATTATGTGGAACGGCAGGAAATCACCGGCTATGAAGTGACCTACCGCTACAAGGGAGAAACCTACCGTACCTTCATGAACCATGATCCCGGCAACCGGATCAAGGTGCGGGTTACCGTAACCCCGGCAGAATAAGCTTGCTGCCTCTTGCTTGAAAGCCACCATTTCTGGTGGCTTTTTTTGTTCAATTTGGCTAGTCTGAACCATCCCTTGGATTCCGGGAGATCCTGATGCGTTTTGTTTTTCTTCCTGTGGTGCTGGCCGTAGCCCTGGCCGGCTGCCAGCAAACCTCTAACATCCAACCACCAGCCAAACAGGCAGAGGAACGTGCCGACCAGCCGCAGGAAGCCAGTGACTTTTTTGTCTACAAGCGCGCACCCCAGGGTGAGACAACGCTGGATTATGCGCTGTACCAGCAGGCCCGCGTACAGGCCGATCAGTTGCCGCTGTATTCCAGCCTGCTGGGCCAGTTTGTGGAGCCGGGCAGCCGGGCAGCCTTTGTCAACTGGACCTTTCTCGGCCCCGGCAATATCGGCGGCCGTACCCGGCAGCTGGTGATCGACCCGAACAATAGCAATACGATGTATGCCGCGGCGGTAGCCGGTGGCGTG
>JALWTZ010000052.1 GCA_026993285.1 Lysobacterales bacterium
GAAAACCGGCCCCGCGAAGCAGTTGATCCAGTTGATAGGCCGTGGCTGCCAGGGTTTCCGGGTCTTCAGCCACCACGGTGGCATGGCCCAGCTTGCGGCCGGGGCGTTCGGCCTTGTCGTAGGCATGCCAGTGCAAACCCGGAAGCGCCAGGCAGGCATCCCGATCAGGCAACTCGCCCACCCAGTTGCGCATCAGGCTGTGGCCCACGGCACGGGTATCCCCCAGCGGCAGTCCGGCAATGGCACGCAGATGATTCTCGAATTGAGAGGTCACCGCCCCTTCGATGGTCCAGTGGCCGGAGTTGTGCACCCGTGGAGCCATTTCATTCAGCAGCCACGCATCTCCGGTGTCAAAAAACTCGAAGGCCGCCACGCCGATATAATCCAGACTGTCCAGCACCTGCCGTACCAGACCACGCACATGCACCTCCCGGCGAGAGGCGGTGAACGGGCCGCTGCGGCTGGAGTAGAGAATGCCCTGTTGGTGCACATTTTCCGCCCAGGGCCAGAAGCGCACATTGCCCTGCACATCCCGAACCGACAACAGGGAGACTTCACGACGGAAGGCGACAAAGGCTTCCAGAATCAGCGGCACGCCACCCAGAGCCTGGAAAGCCGGTTCCAGATCGGCAGCATCACGCAGCACCTGCTGTCCCTTGCCGTCATAACCCAGGCGCCGGGTTTTCAGCACCGCGGGCAAACCCACCCTTTCCGCTGCCTGGCGCAATTCTTCCAGGCTGTCCACCGCCTGATAGGCCGGCAGACGAAAGCCCGCACCCGAGAAAAAGTTCTTTTCTTCCAGCCGGTCCTGGGAAATCAGCAGTGCCTTCGGCGTGGGGCGCACCTGGCCCAGGGCCGACAGCTTTTCCATGGCCTGGGCCGGGACATTCTCGAAATCGAAGGTGCAGACATCACAGCGCTCCGCCAGTGCACCCAATGCCTGTTCGTCGTCGTAATCGGCCACGGTCAGGCTGCCCAGAGGTGCCGCACAGCACGCCGGATTGGGATCGACAAAGTGAAAACGCATGCCCAGCGGCAACCCGGCCAATGCCAGCATGCGGGCCAACTGACCACCGCCCACGATACCGATATTCATCATGAAACCGTTCTGGGGTCGGGCCGAGCCAGCACGGTTTCCGTCTGTTGCTGACGAAAGTTTTCCAGAGCTTGGGCCACGGCAGGCTGCTGGCCGGCAAGAATGGCAGCGGCAAACAGGGCGGCATTGCTGGCACCCGCCTTGCCGATGGCAAAGGTGGCTACCGGCACGCCTGCGGGCATTTGTACGATGGACAACAGCGAATCCATGCCATTCAGCGCCCGGGACTGTACCGGCACGCCCAGCACCGGCACCGTCGTCTTGGCCGCCAGCATGCCGGGCAGATGGGCCGCGCCGCCAGCACCGGCGATGATGGCCGCATAGCCCTGATCACTGGCCTGTTCGGCAAAACGAAACAGTAGGTCGGGCGTACGATGGGCGGAAACAACCTGCACATCATGCGTCACACCCAGTTTTTCCAGCATCTGGGCTGCATGCTGCATGGTTTCCCAGTCCGATGTAGATCCCATGACAATGGCCACCTTGGCCGGGTTTTTGGTATTCATGGGCGGATTGTACCTGCCTGCCGGCGTGAACTGAACACCCCGGCACAAACCGGTTATAATCCTGCTCATTGATTCAGGACCGGTAGACTTGACCATGGCGCTGGACCCGAAACTGCTGGATCTGCTTTGCTGCCCCATCAGTCACAAGCCTTTGAAGCCGGCTTCGAAAACGATGCTGGAACGGCTGCAGAAACAGCATGCATCCTTCCGGAATGTCGACGAAGCACTGGTTACACTGGATGAACGGCGTGCCTACCCGGTACAAGACGGCATCCCCGTACTCCTGCCGGAAGCCGCCATTGAGCTGCAAGCCTGAAAGGCACAGCCGCAAGCTTGTGACGCCGTTCCCGTTTTCTGACACAATGCAGACCTAAGCTAGGCTGGAGTGGTCGAAAACCTACAAGGATTTCGTATGAACCCGCATGAAAAGAACAGTATCGTGAATCTGCACCAGCATCCGAAGCACCCTGGCCGTCAGCAGGCCCAACTGGGTGACCTGCTGCGCACGACCATGGATCTGGCACGCGAACACCTGAAAACAGGCATGAACCAGGTGTTCGAACAAGCGGATGACACCCTGTTTGACA
>JALWTZ010000053.1 GCA_026993285.1 Lysobacterales bacterium
CGCGTCCGGGTCAATGGCGTGGCACCGGGCGCCATCCTGCCGCCTCCGGGAAAGGACAGCGGCTGGCTGGCGGCGCAAAAGGCCGGCCGCATTCCCCTGGAACGCATCGGTGAAGCCCGGGACATTGCCGAGGCCGTGGCCTTTCTGCTGCAGGCCCCCTTTGTCACCGGCCAGATTCTGGCCGTGGATGGTGGAGAATTTCTCGCATGATCGACAAGCTGCGGCAATCCTGGAAGAAACTGCGGGCCAACCGCTGGCGGGCACTGGTGGTGGATGTGCTGCTGATCCTGCTGTTCTTCCAGGGTTTTGCCGCCTGGCAGAAACGGGACATGCTGGCCGGCAGCCGTGAGGCCGCCCCCACGCTGGCCCTGCCGGACTTGCGGGGCAACTGGGTGGAGATGCGCCCGCAACAAAGCCGCCGCACCCTGGTGTACTTTTTCGCGCCCTGGTGCACGGTGTGCAAGCACAGCGTGCCGCACCTCAATACCCTGCGCGGTCTGCGCAGCCGGGAGGAGCTGGCCATTCATGTGGTGGGCCTTGCCTGGGATCAGCCCAGGGAGCTGGAACGCTTTGCCGAACAGACCGGCCTGGAACTGCCAGTACTCATGGGCGCGCAACAAACCGCGCGGGAGTGGAAAATCCGCGCCTTTCCCACTTATTATGTGCTGGATGAGCAAGGCCGGGTGCTGAGCAGTGATCTCGGCCTGAGCACGGAATGGGGTCTGCGCTGGCGCACCTGGGCCTGGTAGCACCCCATTCCTAACCGGAGAGGAGGCAAACCATGAGCCAAGCCAAAGTGGCCGATACCCAACCCACCGCCCGCGAACTGGAAGCGGGCAAGACCTACTACTGGTGCAGTTGCGGCAAGAGTGCCGACCAACCCTTCTGTGATGGTTCGCATCAGGGCAGCGATTTCAGCCCGCTGGCTTTCAGTGTGGAGGAAAGCGGCAAGAAGGCGCTGTGCCAGTGCAAGCAGACCCGTACGCCACCCTACTGCGACGGCAGCCACAAGGCCCTGTAGGCCAAACTAGAGGCTTTTCTGCCAGAAATACATGTCCACCCCTTCCGGCAGCTCGGGGCCAAAGCCCGTGCGCCGGTAGAGGCGTTGCGCCGGGTTGTCGGAACGCACTTCCAGCGTCATCTTGCCGCAGCCCAGCTTGCGTGCTTCCGCCTCGGCGGCACGAATCAGCGCCTCGCCCACGCCCTGGCCACGCGCCTCGGGCAACACGGCCAGATCGTGGATATTCCACACCGTGGCCGCCTTGAAGGTGGAATAACCCAGCACACAGGTGGCAATGCCCACGGGCTTTTCCCCTTCGAAAGCCAGCAGCACCCGGGTTTGCGGGTGGGCCTTCAGCGAGGGCAGCAACCGCTGGCGGATGGCCGGCGGCAGGGGCTGCCCGCCACCCATGGGGTCGCGGGCGTAGGCATCGGTGAGGCTTTCGATGGCGGCCGCATGGGCTGGCCGATCGTAGTCGGCCAGCTCGATTGTCAGCGCCACTCAGGCAGTGCGGCTTTCTTCCATCATCCGTTCGATGATGGGGTTGAAGATGATTTCCATGGCAAAGCCCATCTTGCCGCCCGGTACCACGATGCTGTTGCGCCGTGACATGAAGGAACCGTTGATCATCGACAACAGATAGGGAAAGTCGATATCGAACTGGCGCGGGTTCTTGAAGCGAATCACCACCATGGACTCGTCCGGTGTGGGAATGTCACGGGCGATGAAGGGGTTGGAGGTATCCACCGTGGGCACCCGCTGGAAGTTGATGTCCGTGTGGGAGAACTGCGGGGTGATGACATTGACGTAATCCTGCATGCGCCGCAGGATGGTGTCGGTGACATGCTCCGGCTTGTAGCCACGCTCGGCGGTGTCCCGGTGGATTTTCTGAATCCACTCCAGGTTGACGATGGGCACCACGCCCACCTTGAGATCGGCGTACTTGGCCACGTTCACACCCTGTTCCTCGTTGGCCACCGCCCCATGCAAGCCTTCGTAGAACAGCAGATCCGAGCCTTCGCCGGCCTCTTCCCAGGGGGTGAAGGTACCCGGTTCCTGGCCGTAGGGTTCGGCCTCCTGCTCGTTGTGCAGGTAGTAACGGCGACGACCCCGGCCCGTTTCGCCATAGCCCTTGAACAGTTCTTCCAGTTCCTTGAGCAGGTTGGCCTCGAAACCGAAGTG
>JALWTZ010000054.1 GCA_026993285.1 Lysobacterales bacterium
GTGGTGACACGCTGGTACGGGCATACAGCCCGCCATAGCCACCGGTGGCCAGTATGGTGCTGCCGGCCTGGATGAACAATGGCGTGCCGTCGGGCTTGAGAAAATCGGCACCCAGCACGCGGCCGTTTGTATCCTGGCGAAATTGCAGCAGTTCGCAGCCAGGCAGCAGGTTGGGTTGCGGTCGGGCCTCCCAGGCACGCATCAGGGCCTGCCAGATTTCCTGGCCGGTGGCATCACCATGGGCATGCAGGATGCGGTTCTTGTGGTGTGCGCCTTCGCGGGTCAGGGCCGGTTGGCCGTTTTCCTGCTGGTCGAAGCGGGTGCCATGCCGTTGCAGAAAGGCCGCCGCTTCCGGCCCGCTGCGGGTGAGCATTTCCACGGCGGCCGGGTCGGCCAGCCCGGCGGCGGCAGCCAGCGTGTCCCTTGCGTGATCTTCGGGGTGGTCGTCTTCACCGATGGCCGCCGCCATGCCGCCCTGTGCCCAGGCCGTGGAGGGCGGGCAGTGCGGCTGGTGGGAGCTGACCACCAGTATGCGTGCTTCGGGTGCCTGGCTGGCCGCTTCCAGGGCAGCCGACAGGCCAGCCACGCCCGCGCCGATGATGAGCACATCGGCTTGCACGGGGGTCAGGGCCTGGGGCATGTGTGGCGGGCCGGCTTGTATGTCAGGCGGCCTTTTCCCTGGGCTTGCGGCTCATTTCCAGCATGCGTTCCACGGAACGGCGGGCCTTGCGGGCCGTGGCGGCATCCACCTGAACTTCCGGCCCCAGCTCGTACAGGGCGCGGAGTATGTTTTTCAGGCTGATGCGCTTCATGTGCGGGCACAGGTTGCAGGGACGGGTGAACTGGATTTCCGGAAACTGCGCGGAAACATTGTCACTCATGGAACATTCGGTGATCAGGGCCACTTTTTCCGGCCGTGCCTGGGCAATGTGCTCGATCATGCCGGAGGTGCTGCCGATATAATCGGCTTCTGCCAGCACATCCTGCGGGCATTCCGGGTGGGCGATGATGAAGGCGCCACTTTCTTCACGGAAACTGCGCACCTGCTCGCCGGTAAACTGTTCGTGTACCTCGCAGGCACCGTCCCAGAGAATGATTTCCTTGTCGGTGTGGTTGGCCACATGCTGACCCAGGTAACGGTCCGGGGTGAAGATGATGCGTTCGTCAGGCAGGGCGTTGACGATATCAATGGCATTGGCCGAGGTACAGCAGACATCGGTCTCGGCCTTGACTTCCGCTGTGGTGTTCACATAGCTGACGACTGGCACACCGGGGTAGCGGGCCTTCAGTTCACGCAGACCTTCGGCAGTAATGGAGTCGGCCAGGGAGCAGCCGGCACGCTCGTCGGGGATGATGACCGTTTTCTCCGGGTTGAGAATCTTGGAGGTTTCGGCCATGAAGTGCACGCCACACTGGATGATGATGTTCTCCTCCACTTCTGTGGCCTTCTGCGCCAGTGCCAGGGAATCGCCGGTAATGTCGGCCACGCCGTAAAAGATTTCCGGTGTCTGGTAGTTGTGCGCCAGAATCACCGCGCCCACTGCCTGCTTGCGCTGGTTGATGGCCTCGATCCATGGCAGATGGGCCAGCCATTCTTCTTCCGGCATCAGGTGAGCCACCTTTTCCTGCACGGGGCGGTAGCGTTCAACGAGGGCGTCATTCAGTTCCGGCAGCGGGAAGTGTTCCATAATTATGCTCACTTTGAGTATAAATAGAGGCAAAAAGAAAAGGGAAAACCCTTTCACCGGCAATGATAGCGCCGGGGCGGGGGTGGGTCAAATCCTGCCCGAGCAGGATTTTACAATGCAGCGTTTATGGGGATAATGTGCAGCCCGTTCAGTGGAGAGCGCCATGGGCAGTCTACAGGAACAGTTGCTCAAGGCCGGCCTGGCCAGCAAGCAACAGCTGAAACAAAGCAAGAGCCAGAAACGCAAGCAGAAAAAGCAAGGCAAAAGCGACGAGGAAATCTCGCTGGCGCGCGCCTATGCGGAAAAGCAGCGGCTGGAAAAGCAGGAAAGGGACCGCGAACTCAACCGCAAGCGGGAGGAGGAACGCAAGCGGCGGGAAATCAACCAGCAAATCGGGCAGCTGGTGAAGGCTCACCGCAAGAACGACCCCAAGGCCGAGATTTCCCGCTTTTTTGAATACGGCGGCAAGATTCGCAAGATCTTCGTCAACGCGG
>JALWTZ010000055.1 GCA_026993285.1 Lysobacterales bacterium
CCCCCTTCATTCTCTGCGCGGGGCGGGCGGGCTTGCCGTCCACCAGTATGCTGCCGTCCTTGCACCAGGCCTGCAGCCGGCTGCGGGAGAAGGCCGGCCAGTGATGAGCCAGCAACTGATCCAGGCGTACACCGGCCTCGCTGAAGTTCACCCGAAAATCCTGCTCGATCTTGCGCATGCTTCAAGCTCCGTGGTTCCAGAGGTGTTCGATCTGTCGTTCACCCTGCTGCCAGAGAAAGGGCACCCCGGCACGGCGCAGCCAGCCCGGCCCGTTTTCCCCCATCAGCAGTGCGGCGGTGCTGAGTGTACCAGCCAGCAGACAAGTGGGGGAGCATACGCTCAATTGCAAGTCCCTGCCCGGCAGTGGCCAGCCGGTTCGGGGGTGAATGAGGTGACTGTACCAGCGGCCCTGGATGACCCGCCCCCGCTCGCGGGTACCGCTGCTGGCCAGGGCCTGATTGCGCAGTATCACCCGCCCTGGTTCCGCGCCCATGCCCACAATGCCCACCGGATGCGCCTCCGGCCCCGCGACCCGTATATCCCCGCCCAGATTGACCACCACGCAACGGGCCTCCGGGCACAGGCGCAGCAGGGTTTCGCAGGCCCGGTCCACGGCATATTCCTTAACCAGCCCGTCCAGATCCAGCTCCAGTTTGTCAGCCAGCCACAGCCGCCCACCCCGCAGGCGCAGGCCGGACAGATCCGCCTCGGCCAGCAGGGTTGCTATGTTTGTTTCATCGGGTTGTTCCACCCGCTGCCAGTAGCGCCACAAGGGCAACAGGCCGGGGTGAAAATGCCCCTCGCTCAGCCGCCAGGCATCCAGGGCGTAGCGCAAAAGCCGGCCGGTTTCCTCATCCACGGGCACGCCCGCCGCTTGCCGGGCCTGCCGCAGCAGGCGCAACCAGGGGCTGTCATCCCGCCAGCGGCTGTATTTCCGCTCCAGACGGCGCACTTCCGCCAGGGCCGCCTGCAGCGCGGCCTGCGGCTGTCGGGCCAGTATGCGGATCTCGCAAGGGCAAGCCATGGCGGTGAAATCCGCCTGCAACCACTCAGAAGCGATAGTGCAACTCCAGGGTAAAACGGCTGAAATCCAGCAGGGCGGGATGTGCGGGGCCGGCAGCATCCAGCCCCCAGCCGGCTTCGGCATGGTAGCGTTGCAGCACAGCGGCCAACGTCCAGTGCCGCCATTGCCAGCTGGCGTTCAGACGCGCTTCCAGCGCGCCAAAGGCCGACAGGCGGAAATCACTGCTCTGTTCCGCGTCAGCGGGCAGCTCAAAGGCAAAGGGAGTGTAAAAACGGGCGGCACTCTGGCGGTAGGCGCGCAGGCCCAGACCCAGATGCAACGGGCCGAACTGGCGGAAGGCGGACAGCCGCCAGGTATGCGCGCGGGTACCGAAATCATCGCTGTAATAACGCCAATCCAGATGCTGGGCCAGTTGCCAGGGCTTCCAGAACCGGCGCAACTGCAGGCTGGCCGTCCACTGGCCATTGCGGTCCGGCCGGACATCCGCCAGCCGGTAAGGATCGGAAAGATAGCCCCGCAGCCAGGTGCGGCTGAAGGCCACGCTGGCCAGGGTCTCGGCATCGATGACCCGGGTCAGGGCCGCTTGCAGCAGGCGGCGCTGCTTGCTGGCCTCCGGGATGCGGCCATACAGCTCGGCATCGGTGGGGCGCAGGCGGTCCTGATAGGCCTGCAGACCCAGGCTGAAAGTGGTGTGTTTCCGGTCGAAATCCCGGCTGAAGGACCAGCCGCCCCCGCTTGAACGGTAGTCGTTTTCCTCCGACAGATACAGGGCAAGCCCCTGTGTACCCAGCGGGCGATAGCGGGTCAGCTGCACATTCAGGTCGTTGCGGGTTTCCCGGATGGTGGCCCCGCTCATCAGCAGCCGTGGCTGGTCGTTTTCACCACGAATGCTGGCCATGGCCGAAGCACCACTCATGGTCTCCCGGCTGGCCTTGAGTTGCAGCGCCCAGTCCTGCCGCTGGCCCAACGGCAGCTCGGCGGCCAGTTCGGTGATGCGTATGCGGTAACGCCGGGTGCTGCCGTATTGCAGGCTTTCCTGCGGCAGGTCGGCTTCCTGATACAGGCTGTGGCGCAGGGAAAGCCCCGCTTCCGGCGGTTCCGCGCCGCTCACCGGCAGTGCGGCCAGCGCCGCCGCCTGCAGGGACAGTTGTTTCAGGCCCTGGCGCAGTTTGCGGTCAGTTGCAGCCACAGCCCCCTCCTGCCGCCCCCATGCCGCCGGAAGCGGCTTCCTTGGCGGAAAAGATATGGTCGCACAGCGCCTGCTCTGCGGCGGGAAAGCGCAGCTGCATGTCCGCCCGCGCCAGGGTACCGCGCTGCCAGGGCTGAACGGTGGCGCAGGCGGATAACAGCAACAGCAGCAACAGGGGGCAGATACGCTTCATGGCAGGTGGGCCTCGATCTGGCGGGCAATTTCCACCTCGTCACCGGGGCGGAAACCGGCATGGGACCAGACCACCTTCCCGCTCGCATCAATCAGAAAGGCCATGGGCATGGCCCGCACCCCGAATTGCGCGGGCGAGCGTTGCTCGCCATCCCACAGCAGGGTGTAGCCCAGTGACAGGGGTTCCACCATGCCTTGCGCCGCGGCCCGGTCTTCGTCCAGCGAAACGGCCAGCACCTCGAAGCCCTGTTGCCGGTAGCGTTGCCAGAGTTGCTGGTAGGCCGGCAGGGATTTCCGGCACGGGCCGCACCAGGAAGCCCAGAAATCCAGCCAGACCAGCTTGCCGCGGTAATCGGCCAGGCGAACCGTGCCTGTACCCTGCAGTTCCTTCCACTGCCCTTCCAGCACTTCGGCAGACGCCACGCCCGACAACGGCAACACCGCCAGCAGGGCGAACAGCGACATCCACGCTTTCATCGTTGCCCCTGCTGATCCAGCAATGCCTGACACAGGGGGTCGGCAGTGATGCGTACCATGGGAATGTCTCCACTGACCTGATCCACGCCGGAACTGTAATGAAAGATGCCTTCGGTGCAGGATGTGAACGCAATTTCCACGCTGCCCCAATCCTCGCGCACCACGCCACCGGCCTGGTCGAATTGCCCTCCGGCAGGGCGCTGCAAGTCCACCATGGCCCGGTTGCCGCTGTAGGGACCGGCACCCACCAGCCACTGCTGCCCGCCCTGGCCGTCAGCCCCGTAGGTGTACCAGTAGACCACCAGTACCTGGTCGTCGGGCACCACTTCAAAGACGAAACCCTGGCCGTCGGTCTGCGGATTGAACCAGGAACCGGAGAGGCCGAAATTCAATTCAAAAGGCGCGGCAGCCACGGTCACGTTCACCTGCGCGGTGGCTGTATTTTGCCCATCCGAGACGTTGTAACTGAAACTGTCGGTGCCGCTGAAACCGAAATCGGGCGTGTACAGTACCGTGCCATTCTGGATTACCGCCGAGCCGTTTGCGGGTGTATCCACGGATACCAGCGTCAGCGTATCGCCATCCGGATCGTTGTCATTGGCCAGCACATCAATGCTCACCGCTTCACCAAAGGCCGTACTGGCACTGTCGTCCTGCGTCTGTGGTGGTGAACCAGCCTGTGTGGCCTGGGGCAATGCCCCCTGGTTGATCCAGTCTCGAACCAGTGCCTGCATGCTCATGCTCAGTTGCCCGCCCTTGGGCATGCGACTACCGGCATCCGGCTGGCTGCAATTGAGTTTCTGGAAAAGAAAACTACCGCCAGTATCGTTGGCCGTTACCCTTTTCAGACTGCTGGATGTGGCACGCACACCCACCAGATTCCCATAGGAAACACTGGCATCCAGTTTCAACCCGCCACTGCTGCCGCCATTGGTATGACAACCGGCACAGTTGGCGTTCCAGATAGGCTGGATCTGGCTTTCATAGTCCACATTGGCCGTCTCAACAATGGCGCTCAAATCATCGCAGCCTGAAGCCGCTTGCACCGGTTCTACCAAAGACACCACACAACACAGGGTCAGAACACCCCGGGAAAAAACAATATTAATGGAAAGATTTCGCATATTTGCCTGCCTTTGCCCGATTTCAAATCTATTTGGCCATTCTTCTTGGGACCGGATTCTGCCAGAATCCCTCGCAAAAAAATGATCACCAACGCACATCACGCGTACAGAAGCTAACCACTCCTCCCATACACTTGGCCGGGTTTCATGTTTCTGGTTCATTAACCTTTGATACGCTATCCTTGCGCGCTGATTGTATGTGCCAGGTAACCATTGAAGTGAAAAAAATACGCCTACACGCTACCCTCTTGCTGGTAACAATGGCCTTGTTGCTGGGCAGCAGCGGCTGCAGCAGCACCAAGGGCAAGACCCACGAAACCGAAACCCTGACAGCCGAACAACTGTACAAGGATGCGGAACATGCGCTGAAAGTCGGCAATTTTCCTCGTGCCACCCAGTATTTGCGTCGTCTGCAGGCCCGCTTTCCTTTCAGTCCCTACGCCGAACAGGCACAGCTGCAGCTGGCTTATGCCCATTTTCGCAATGACCAGCCAGAAAAGGCGCTGGCAGCCGCCAAGCGTTTTATCCGCACCTACCCGACCCACAAGCAAGTGGACTACGCCTACTACCTCAAAGGGTTGGTGAATTTCGAACGCAGCAAGAGCTTTTTCGATCATTTTCTGCCGGAAGCCAAATACTCCCGTGACCTGCAATATTCTGAACAGGCCTTTTATGACTTCAGCGACCTGATCAACCGCTTTCCCGACAGCCGCTACGCGCCGGATGCTCGTCAGCGCATGGTCTATCTCAAGAACCTGCTGGCCGAACAGGAACTGCAGGTGGCGCGCTACTACCTGCGCCGTGGCGCCTGGATCGCCGCCCAGAACCGGGCGCGCTATACCATCGAGCATTTTCCAGAAACCCCGCAAAGCATCGAGGCACTGGAAATTCTGGCGCAGGCCTATGACGGGCTGAATAAGCCGGAACTGGCCGCAGACGCGCGCCAGGTACTGGCCGCCAACCGGAAAAACCTCAAGCACCCCATGGAAAAAACCGGCAAGGGCTGGCTGGATTATCTCTGGCCCTTCTGATCCGTCTTTTCCCTGAGGCTGGTGCCGAGACTCGCCCCAAGACTGGCCATGAAACCATGCAACAGCCCCAGCTCTTTCGGGGTCAGCTCCGCCTTGAGATAAATGGCCTTGAGCCGGGCCAGCACCTTTTCCTTCGGGGCCTGGGCAAAATCGCTTTCCTGCAGCAATTCATCCAGCAGATGGAAAAAGGCCTCCAGGGCCTTGCGTTCGGCCCGTTGTGGCGGCGTGGAACCACGGACCGGACCGGCCTGGCGACGATAGAGCGCATAGGCCAGTACCTGCACCGCCTGGGCCAGATTGAGGCTGGAACAGTCCGGATGCGAAGGAATGCGGCACTGGGCCTGGCACTGGTAGAGATGTTCCGAGCGTAGGCCGGAAGGCTCCGGCCCGAACACCAGCGCCACCCGCGCGCCTGCGGCCAGCTGCCCCAGCACCGCGTCGGCCGTCTCCTCCACATCCCAGACCGGCCAGCGGGCGCTGCGGCTGCGGTGGCTCAGGGCCACGGCCAGGTCCACGCCGGCCAGGGCCTGCTCCAGCCGCTCCACCCACCGGGCACCCGCCAGCACATCCTGGGCGGAGGCCGCCATCATCCGCGCCTCGGCACTCATCTCGCAACGGGGAGCGACCAGTACCAACTCCCGCAAGCCCATGGTTTTCATCGCCCGTGCCGTGGCACCGATATTGCCGGCGTAATGGGTTTCCACCAGTACCACCCGCAGGCTTTCCGAATGGCTCATGATGGCTGTTCCCGACGGTTGCTCACCTGTGTTCTCCTGCCTTTCCGCTTCTATTCCGCCTGCGCAATGGTCAGGCAAGGCGCACATGATACAATTCCACGATTGCATTGCGCACGAAAACCATGAAACTGCTGGCTCTGGGCATCAACCACAACACCGCACCGGTGGACATCCGCGAGCAGGTCTCCCTCACGCCGGAGGCCTGCAACGATGCCCTGCGCGAACTCACCGCGCTGGAAGGCGTGGAAGGCGCGGCCATTCTCTCCACCTGCAACCGCACCGAACTCTATTGCGAACTGCGTGATGACGACAGCCAGCGCACCGTAGACTGGCTGCACCGCTATCACGGGCTGGAAGCCGGCCAGTTGGAGCCCTACCTCTACCAGCACAGCAACGAACAGGCCGTGCGACATCTGCTGCGGGTCGCCACCGGGCTGGATTCCCTGGTACTGGGCGAGCCGCAGATTCTCGGGCAGATGAAACAGGCCTATCAGCTGGCCCGTGAAGCCCACACGCTGGACCCGGTACTGGAACGGCTGTTCCAGCACACTTTTGCCGTGGCCAAGCAGATCCGCACCGAAACCGCCATCGGCGGCAGTGCGGTTTCCGTGGCCTATGCCGCCGTTCACCTGGCCCGGCAGATCTTCTCCGACTTAAGCGAGCTCACCGTGCTGCTGGTGGGCGCGGGTGAAACCATCGAGCTGGCCGCCCGCCATCTGCACGGCCAGGGCGTGCAGCGGCTGATCATCGCTAACCGCACCCTGAGCCGTGCACAAAACCTGGCGCTGGAATTCAACGGCTATGCCATCGGCCTGCCCCAGTTGTCCGACCATTTGCACGAAGCGGATGTCATCATTTCCTCCACCGGGGCCACCGAACCGGTCATCTCCTGTGCCATGGTGGAGCAGGCGGTGAAGAAACGCCGCCACAAGCCCATGTTCATGGTGGATATTGCCGTGCCCCGGGATATCGAGCCCTGCACCCGCAAGCTGCCGGATGTCTACCTCTACACCGTGGATGACCTGCAATCGGTGATCGAGGAAGGAATGAAATCCCGCCGCAAGGCCGCCGAGGAAGCGGAAACCATGATCGACCTGCAGGTTCAGCACTACATGAGCTGGCTGCGCTCCCTGGATGCGGTGGAGCTGATCCGCCGTTACCGGCAGCAGGCCGAGCAGAACAAGGCCGCCGTGCTGGAGAAGGCCCGGGCCATGCTGGAAAGACAACCGCCGGAGCAAGTGCTGGAATTTCTCGCCAACACCCTGACCAACAAGCTGCTGCACACGCCCTCGGTCAGGCTGCGCGAGGCCGCCGGGCAGGGGCAACTGGATACGCTGGATACCGCCCGCTGGCTGCTGGGCCTGAATGACCGTGACTGAACTGCTGCCGCAACTGCAGGCACGGCTGGAAGACCTGCGCAACCGCCACGAGGAAGTGGCCGCCCTGATGGCCGAGCCGGAAGCCGCCGCCGACCCCAACCGCTTTCAGCAACTGAGCCGTGAATTCGCCCGGCTGGAGCCGCTGGTGCAGACCTGGGAACAACTGGAAACCGCCCGCGCCGATCTGGAAGCCGCCCGGCAACTGCTGCAGGACGACGACCCGGACATGCAGGCCATGGGCCGGGAGGAAGAAGCGGCCCTGCAGGCCCGCATCCAGCAACTGACCGGCAAACTGCAAACCCTGCTGCTGCCCCGTGACCCGGACGATGACAACAACATCTTTCTTGAAATCCGCGCCGGTACTGGTGGGGACGAAGCCGCCCTGTTCGCCGGTGACCTGTTCCGCATGTACAGCCGCTATGCCGAAAAACAGGGCTGGCAGGTGGAAGTGCTCAGCGAGAACCCTGGCGAGCACGGCGGTTTTCGGGAAATCATCGCCCGGGTCATCGGCCCGGAAGCCTTCGCGCGGCTGAAATTCGAATCCGGTACCCACCGGGTACAGCGGGTGCCGGAAACCGAATCCCAGGGGCGTATCCACACCTCGGCCTGTACCGTGGCCATCCTGCCGGAGCTGGAAGACATCGGCGAAATCGACCTGCCAGCGCAGGATTTGCGCATCGACACCTTCCGCGCCTCCGGCGCCGGCGGGCAGCATGTCAACACCACCGACTCGGCCATCCGCATCACCCACCTGCCCACCGGCATCGTGGTGGAATGCCAGGACGAACGCTCGCAGCACAAGAACAAGGCCCGCGCCCTGGCCCTGCTGGCGGCGCGCATCCGGGAACAACGGCAGGCCGAACAACAGGCCGAGCAGGCCCAGGCCCGCAAGCTGCAGGTGGGCTCCGGCGACCGTTCCCAGCGCATCCGCACCTATAATTTTCCCCAGGGGCGGGTCACCGACCACCGCATCAACCTCACCCTCTACCGCCTGGATGAAGTGCTGCAGGGTGAACTCGACCTGCTGCTGGAACCCCTGCAACAAGCCCACCAGACCGAACTGCTGGCGGAACTGGCCCAGGGGCAAGGCGGATGAAACCCTTCGCCGCGCTGATCGGGCTGTTGCTCGCCCTGCCCGCCTGGGCGGCGGAACCACCAGCCTACCAGCTCAGTTATCAGGGCCTGGTGGTGCCCACTTTCAACGAACTGGACCAGATCAGCGCCCTGCTCAAGCCCCGCAGCGGCTGGTGGTGGAACCCGGATGAACCCGGCACCGGCCTCAATCTGGACATCCAGCAGGGCCGTATTGACCCCGACGGCAACGGGCTGGTATTCGTCAGCTACTACGCCTACGATGCGCAGGGGCTGCCCCGCTGGTATACCTGGGCCGGCTACTGGCAACCGGCGGATTGGGCACTCTGGCAATCCCAAGGCCGCATCGGCATCCTGGAAAGCACCGGCCCGGTGCAGGAAACCCGCAATGGTCGCTGTATCGGCTGTGCGCAAAGCAGCCCGGACTACCTCGACAGCGGCCTGGGCAGCGCACGGATGTACTTCAGCGGCCCGGACCACCTGCAACTGGAATGGGGTGGGGAGACGCGCGAGTTTCAGTGGATGGAATGGGCCGACGGCCTGCGGGATTCAGCCCGCTGCAGCCCGGCCACGGGTGATCAGCCCGCCCAATGCCGCTGGTCCATTCTGGAAGGCGACTGGTGGTACCGTGGCTTTCTGCCCATTGCCGCCGGCAGCACGGGTCGGCTCACACGCTTTCTGGCCAATGGCTATCTCTACCACAGTGAAGACAGCGTCATTCCCGCCATACGCAACCAGATGACCCTGGCCCCCTATGCCGAAGCCACCGGTATTGAAGAAGACCCGGAGGCTACCGTCGCCATGCCCATGGTGGTAGGCAGTGACAGCCAGTATCGCTCCATGGCCGCTTTCATCGAAGATGCCACGCCCACACCTTACTGGGAAGATCTGGGCACACGCCCCAACACGGTGTTCTTTCGCGACCGCGACAGCGGGCAGGAATGGATGCTGGCCTTCGAGGGCTGGAAAGGCAGCCTGTCCGGCGGCTTCGACCTCAGCGATCATGCTGCCGTCTACCGTATCGTCTATATTGATCGCGACACGGCGCTGGCACTGGCCTTCGAGGACCAGAACTGCTGGCTGGGCCGGATAAACTGCAGTGACAAGGTACTGCAGGCCGATGATCTGCAACAGGGTTATCTGCTGTTCAAGCGCATGCACCCGCAGCGGGACACAGAAGCCGAACAGGCCCTGTCGCCGGCCAGTAGCCGGCTCTGGCCCTCACCGTGAGAATTGCCGCAGCCGTGTCCTGAACCAGTCGTTGAGCGCGGCATTGCCCATGCTGCTGACATTGGCCAGCTCGCCGGCACGGGTCACCATCAGGGCCTGCCCTTCGGCATCCAGCAGGGCCAGCGCCGGAATGCCCCGGGCTTCCGGGTGGTCATAACGGGCGGCGAAATCCTGGTTACGGTCCCAGTTGCCCACATCCACATGTACGATGACCACCGCATCGTCCAGCGTATCCTTCAGCGGGGCCTGCATCAGGCGACGGTTGAGGCTGCGACAGTCCTGGCACCATTCCGAGCCGAACAGCAGCAAGACCTTGCGCCCGCTTTCCCGGGCCTCGGCCAGCGCCGTGGCCAGCGCCTGCTCCGGCTTTTCCTCCGGGTTGTAGTGGGGCAGTTCGGCGGCAGTGAGTAAACCGGACCAGATGAGCACCGCCACCCACCAGCCAATACCCAACCAGCGGCCTGATCCTGTTCTGTTATCAGGCATACATCAACCGTCGACCCTTGGGTTCGGGAATCGAATCACCCTGTTCGCGAGCTGTATCCAGCCACAAGCCAATGGCAATACGGGCCTGCCTCAATGCTTCTTCCTGTGTTTCGCCATGCGCCATGCAACCGGGCAGTTCGGGTACCTCGGCTACATACAGCTGATCGGGTTCGCTCCAGTAGAGAATGATTTCGTATTTGTACATCATGCCTGATCCATCAACCGGTATGTGAGAATTATCGCACGAACCTGCCGCACCTGGTAAGGCTTGGCCAGCCGGCCATCGCGCTGCAGATTGATTTTCTCAACGATGCCCCGCTTGCTGAACAGATGGTGGCTGCCTCGAATCCGCTCTTCGAACCCCAGAGACAACAGCAGTTTTCTCAACTCCGCAAAGCCCAGGTGGGCATCAGCCCGCCCACCCAACAACCGCTCCATGGTTTTTTTCTGCTTGCCCATTCCACAATACCGGCACCGCCTATGAGGACTAATCCTAGCACACGCTCACTCAATCCACCTTGAAGCGCACCACATCCAGCTGCTGGCCATTGGGCAGTGTCAGCGGCAGGGTGGATTCCAGCTGGTCAATGGTGTGAAACTGCTCGCACAGGCGAGTCACCTTTTGCCGGAAAGGCGCATTCGGGTTATCGAAGCGAGCCTTCAGGGCCGGTTCCAGGGCTTCCATGCGTTGCTCGAAAGCCGCTATTTTCGCCTCGTCCCGGGTAAAGGCCAGTTTCAGCCCCAGGCGAAGGGCATCGCCCATCACGGTGGGCAGCAGGTTTTCCACCGCTTCACGGATGTCTTTCTCCAGTGCCTTTTCATCCAGTTCATCCTGGTGGCGCTGCTTTTCCAGTGCGTTGCGCAGCTGTTGCAATTGGGTTTGCAGGCGGGTCCGCATCTCGGTGGCGGCCTCCGCATCCAGTTCGGCAAAGGCCGAGGACAGTTCTTCGGCCACCGCCTCTACGGCAACCAGCGCTTCAATACCCAAATCCAGCGCCCTGGGGGTGACCTCGTGCCAGGCCTGTTCGTAGGCCTGCAATGCCTTACGGGCATCCGCGGAAAGCGGTACCGATTCGCCATTGAACAACAACTGCCCATTCTCCAGCCGCAACAAATCACCCTCCTGCGTGGTGATCAGGATAGCCTGGGAGCGAAACTTGACCGAATAGCCGCTGTCCAGCCCGCAATCCTCGCGCATGTCCCAATCCACGTCCATGGCCTGCGCCTGCAGGCCCGCGAACAACAAGCTTGTACACAACAGGGATCGTATCTTCATCCGCCACCTCCGTACTAGTGTGTTATTGATGTATAACACTATAGACATAATGATAGACAACAACATGTGCCGATGGTCATTGGCTGGATGATCGCCTTGGGCCGGCTAGGCGTCCGGTGAGCGGCGGACCAGCTCCAGCCAGCGTTCCACCACCACCGACCAGCCCAGCAGTCCCGGTGCCGGGGCCACGATGAGGTTGGGGTGTTGCAGTGCGGGCGCGGGGGTCTCGTTGTCTGCCGGTATGCTGACGGGAATATCGGCCGCCTGCAGCATGGGCAGGTCGGCTTCGTCATTGCCCAAGGCCAGGATATGAATCTTGCGGTGCTGCGGATCGCCACAGAGGGCTTCCATGGCGGTGTTGCGCTGAATGATTTCCGGCAATACCACCCAGCCATAGTGCTCTTCCTGCAGGCGCAGGCCTGCTTCAGCCAGGGCCTGCTGGAAGTCACCCAGCTTTTGTGGCACATCCTCCCAGATCAGCCATTCGCTGCCCAGCCGCTGCCGCTTGCCGGTGACCAGCCGGGGTTCACAACCCAGCAGGCCAGCCACCTGCCGGTCATCCAGCTCTTCCAGGTAGCGAAACTGCCAGCCGTATTGCTGGCGCAGGGTTTTCAGGGTCTTGCGGATCATGGCCACGTCCTGCGTAGGTGACAGGCAAACGGCACGGGCATCCTGGCCGGTATGCAGCACTGCGCCGTGCTCACAGATGGCCGGGCCATGGATTTCGAGCTGTTTCAGCGTGCCTTCGATCTCCCGCAGGGTACAGCGGCTGTTGGGGATAATGGGGAAACCAATGGCCTGCAGGCGGCGCAGGGCATCGGAAGGGGGCATGGCCCGGCCGTCCACGGTCTGCAGCAGGCCGTGGATTTCGGTCATGATGCACCAGCCCTGGGCCATGCCGGGCTCAGTCTTCCATCAGCTCGATGCCATCCAGGCCGGAAGAAAGGGTGTTGGCGTCCCCGCCCTGGCTGAGCTTGATGCGCAGGCGCACCTCGTTGGCGGAGTCGGCATGGCGCAGGGCATCCTCGTAGGTGATCTCGCCGGCCTGATACAGCTCGAACAGGGCCTGGTCGAAGGTTTTCATGCCCTGGTTGGTGGATTCCTTCATCAGATCCTTGAGCTTGTGAATTTCGCCCTTGCGGATCATTTCCTGCGCCAGTGGCGAATTGAGCAGGATTTCCACCGCCGCCCTTCGGCTCTTGCCGTCCGGGGTGGGAATGAGCTGCTGGGCCACCATGGCCTTGAGGTTGAGCGACAGGTCCATCAGCAACTGGTCGCGGCGGTCTTCCGGGAAGAAGTGCAGAATGCGGTCCAGTGCCTGGTTGGCGTTATTGGCGTGCAGGGTGGCCATGCACAGGTGGCCGGTTTCGGCAAAGGCAATGGCGTGTTCCATGGTTTCCCGGGTACGGATCTCGCCGATCATGATCACATCCGGTGCCTGCCGCAGGGTGTTTCTCAGGGCGATTTCAAAGGAATCGGTATCGATGCCCACTTCCCGCTGGGTGATGATGCAACCCTCGTGCTTGTGCACGTATTCGATGGGGTCTTCGATGGTGATGATATGACCGGTGCTGTTGAGATTGCGGTAGCCGATCATCGCCGCCAGCGAAGTAGATTTACCTGTGCCGGTGGCCCCCACCATGATGATGATGCCACGCTTGGTCATGGCCAGGTTCTTGAGAATCGGTGGCAAATTGAGCTGTTCCACCGTGGGAATCTTGGTCTCAATGCGCCGCAGCACCATGCCCACATGGTTGCGCTGGTAGAAGGCGCTGACCCGGAAACGGCCAATGCCGGCCACACCGATGGCGAAATTGCATTCGTGGGTGGCCTCGAACTCCTCCCGCTGGCTGGGGGTCATCACACCCAGCACCAGGTCCCGCGCCTGCCCCGGCGTCAGCGGGTTCTGCCCCACGGGCGAAAGCCGGCCATTGACCTTGATGCTGGGCGGCACGCCGGCGGTGATGAACAGGTCCGAGGCCTTCTTGTGGGCCATCAGCTTGAGGTAGGAATTGAAATCCATGACGGCGTCTCCTTACTGGAACAGGGCCTTGTTCTGCGCGCGGGAATAGGCGGCCTGTTTGGTGATCTTGCCGGTGCGCACCAGATCCTGCAGGTTCTGA
Source organism: Lysobacterales bacterium (assembly GCA_026993285.1). Taxonomy (GTDB): domain Bacteria; phylum Pseudomonadota; class Gammaproteobacteria; order Xanthomonadales; family S139-57; genus S139-57. Next base: position 13,361 of record JALWTZ010000055.1, read on the forward strand.
TCCAAAGTCTGCATGCCGTAGTTCTGCCCGGTCTGGATGGCGGAATACATCTGCGCCACCTTGTCCTCCCGAATCAGGTTGCGGATAGCAGGAATGCCCACCATGATCTCGTGGGCGGCAATACGGCCACCACCCACCCGCTTCAGCAGCGTCTGGGAAATCACCGCCCGCAGGGATTCCGACAGCATGGAACGCACCATGGGTTTTTCCCCGGCCGGGAACACATCGATGATCCGGTCGATGGTCTTGGGTGCGGAACTGGTATGCAGGGTGGCAAAGACCAGGTGACCGGTTTCCGCCGCCGTCAGCGCCAGGCGAATGGTTTCGATATCCCGCAGCTCGCCCACCAGGATGATGTCCGGGTCTTCCCGCAGGGCCGAGCGCAGCGCCTCGTTGAAGCCGTGGGTGTCGCGATGCACTTCCCGCTGGTTGATCAGGCACTTGTTGGAAGTGTGCACGAATTCGATGGGGTCTTCGATGGTGAGAATGTGCCCCTGCTCGGTCTTGTTGATGTGGTCGATCATCGCCGCCAGGGTGGTGGACTTACCCGAACCGGTAGGCCCGGTGACCAGGATCAGCCCCCGGGGCACATTGATGATTTCCTTGAACACCGCCGGCGCATTCAGATCTTCCAGCGTAAGGATATTGGTGGGAATGGTCCGGAAGACCGCCCCCGACCCCCGATTCTGGTTGAAGGCATTGACCCGGAAACGGGCCAGGCCGGGAATCTCGAAGGAAAAGTCCACCTCGAGAAACTCTTCGTAGTCCTTGCGCTGCTTGTCCGACATGATGTCGTAGATCAGCGCGTGCAGGGTTTTCTGGTCCAGTGCCGGCAGATTGATGCGCCGCACATCGCCATCCACCCGGATCATCGGCGGTAGACCGGCAGACAAGTGCAGGTCTGATGCATTATTCTTCACCGAAAAGGCCAACAGTTCGGCAATATCCACTTCAAGCCTCCAAACATCCATTCACCACAGGCAAACAGTAGCGGGAACCATGCAAACAAGCAACCATTCTCCCTCACCGGCCCAGCGACTGGCCGCCGTCCAGGCCCGCATCCGGCAAGCCTGCCAGCAGGCGGGCAGGCCCGTGGAAAGCGTGCGACTGCTGGCGGTTTCCAAGCGTCACCCGGCCGAAGCCATCCGCCAACTGCAGGCACTGGGACAGACGGCCTTCGGCGAGAACTACGCCAGCGAGCTGGCGGAAAAACACCGGCAACTGGACGAGCTACCGCTGGAATGGCACTACATCGGTCCGCTGCAATCCAACAAGACCCGCACAATCGCCGAGCACGCCCACTGGGTACAGAGCGTGGACCGGCTCAAGCTGGTACAGCGGCTGCACGAACAGCGGCCGGCCACGCTGCCACCACTGCATGTCTGCCTGCAGTTGAAACTGGGCGATGAAGCCACCAAATCCGGTACAGCGGCCCATGAACTGCCGGCCCTGGCCGAAGCGGTGGCGAAAAGCCCACGGCTGAAACTGCGTGGCCTGATGTGCATTCCGCCGCCGGAAAACGACCCCGAGCACCAGCGGCGCTGGTTTGCCCAGGCCCGCCAGGTCTACGAAAGGCTGCGGCAGGAAGGCCATGCGCTCGACACCCTGTCCATGGGCATGAGCCAGGATCTGGAGGCAGCCATTGCCGAAGGCAGTACAATGGTGCGCATCGGCACGGCCCTGTTCGGCCCGCGCCCCTGACAACGGAAGCATTCATGAACGAACACATTGCATTCATCGGTGGCGGCAACATGGCCGCCAGCATCATCGGCGGCCTGCTGCAACAGGGCTGGCCGGCGGAGCGGATCACCGTCTCCGAACCCGACGCGTCCCGCCGGCAATGGCTGGCCCGGCACCTGAAAGTGACACTGGCCACAGACAATGCCCGTGCCTGCGATAAGGCCGATGCCGTGGTCATCGCCGTCAAGCCGCAGGTCATGGGCACCGTGGTCGAAAGCCTGCGCCCGGCCTTCCAGGCCCGCCAGCCGCTGCTGATCTCCATCGCCGCCGGCGTGCCCAGCCACTTTTTCCAGCAACAGCTGCACCCGCAACTGCCGGTGATCCGCTGCATGCCCAATACCCCGGCCCTGGTGGGTGAAGGCGCCAACGTGCTCTACGCCAGCGAAACCACCACGGAAAGCCAGCGCAACCTGGCGGCAGCACTGCTGGCGGCCACCGGCATGGTGCGCTGGGTGGCGGATGAGGAACACATGCACGCCGTCACCGCCCTGTCCGGTTCCGGCCCGGCCTATTTCTTCCGCCTGATGGAATGCCTGGAAGAAGCCGCCGTCGAGCAGGGCCTGCCGCGTGAGCTGGCCCGTGATCTCGTGGAACAAACCGCGCTGGGCGCGGCGCGGCTGGCCCAGGACAGCGAGGACAGTCCGGCGGAACTGCGGCGCAAGGTCACCTCCCCGGGCGGCACCACGGAAGCCGCCCTGAAGCAGATGGATGCCCAGGGCCTGGCCACGCTGGTGAGCCAGGCCATTGCCGCCGCCACCCAACGCAGCATGGAACTGCAACAACAACTGGAGAAGCCCTGATGAGTACCGGCACCCACGCGGGCCTGTTCCTGATCCAGACCCTGTTCAACCTCTACCTCACCGTACTGCTGGTGCGCATGCTGCTGCAGGCGGTACGGGCCGATTACTTCAACCCCATTTCCCAGGCCATCGTGCGCCTGACCGACCCGGTGCTCCGTCCCCTGCGCGGCATCATCCCCAACCGTGGCCGCATGGACTGGGGCGGGTTGCTGTTGATCCTGCTACTGCAGCTGCTCAAACTGCTGCTGATGCTGGCGCTGGTGGGCCAGGCCTTCAACCCGATGATCCTGCTGCCGCAAGCGGTGGTGGAAACCCTGCGGCTGGCTTTCAACACGCTGTTCTACGCCATCATCATCCGCGCCGTGCTTTCCTTTGTGGATCCGTACGGGCAAAACCCGCTTGCGCGGGTACTGGGGCAGATCACCGAACCCCTGCTGGCCCCGGCCCGGCGGGTGATTCCCCCCATCGGCGGGCTGGATCTTTCACCGCTGGTGGTGCTGATCGGCATGCAACTGGTGATGATTTTGCTGGGACTGTGAGCATTTTCCCTGCGACGCGGTCTGAATAGACAGACGACGCCGATTCACTGCCATTTGCGAACGACGCCGCCTGGTCACGCCAACCCTACACAGGAGAACGGTCATGAATCGTCTACTCACCTTGCTTGCCCTGCTGACCGGCCCGGTACTGGCCGAAAACACCCACACCGTGCCCATGGGCCCGTGGGAGTTGCACTGGTCGGCCTTCACCGGGGATACCCTCAGCCCGGAAATGGCCCGTAACTATGGCATCACCCGAAGCGGCCGCAACGCGGTGTTGAATGTCTCCGTGCTGGAAAGCGCCGGCCAGCGCAAGCCGGTACAGGCCAGCATCAGTGGCACCGCCACCAACCTGGTGGGCCAAACCACACAGCTGCAATTCAAAAAAGTGGAAGAAACCGGCGCCATCTACTATCTGGCCGAATGGACCGTGGCACCGGAAGAAAATGTGCGCATCCAGTTGAAGGTACGCCCCGAGGGCGCGATGCAGGATTTCAACGTGAAATTCCGGCAAAAATTCTACCCGGACCATCGCAACCGCTGATCGGGCTGCATCGCACAGACACGAAAGCGACCAGCCATCCCAGCAAATGGCCCCGACCATGCGCTCATTGGTCGGGTTCAGGGGCTTATATCGGCCAGATTCAATGGCTGAATGCGTGGCATTTGAGCGGCGACATAACGAACCGTGTCCTCATACAACCGCCACATGGCATCCCGCTCTTCATCCGAGAGCAAATCGGCTTTCAGCGCCGGGTTCCAGGGTGGCTGGCGGCGGTCATCCAGATAAACCGTGGTCCAGGCCGATTGGGTGGCAAAGAAATCATTGTCGTGCATCTTGATGCCGATGAACGGAACCACGCCCTCCCCGGCACTGGCTTGTACGGATGACAACACATGCTCCAATGCGCTGTCCGCACTTTCACCCAGATGCTCAAACAGCCGGTAGTCCGCATCTTCTGGTCGCAGCAACAGCCCATCAAGCATCTCTCCCGGGCTGATGGGCGTTCCACCATGAACCACCGTCATCCTGGCACCCAGATCGGCATATACCTGCCGGGCAGTACTGCTCAGATTAGCATTCGACGACAGGGCCGATGCGGAATAAGGTGGGTAGCCGATCAACTCGGCAACCTGTGCGTAACCGCCTGGTTCATTGATGGTTTCACCACTGACCAGATCCACCGCGTGGGTTTCATAGCGATAGATGGTTTGATACAACTCATCGGCAGTCAAACTGCTCAAACCCGCCCAGTCGTAACTGGTATACGGCCGAGGCGGGCGCGTATGGTAGGAAACCGCCACCACGGGCGAGGTCTGCAGGCGATCCAGCAACAGCGGGTCATTCTGGGCAAAGAAGGCGGCCATGGTATCGGTCAGGTAGATATCCACCGGAACCCGGGTCTGTTCATGCAGGTCAATGATCTGGTTCACCGTGGCTGCCGATTCCTCCGGATAGCTGAAATCCTGCACATTGATCGAGAACAGGGTGTAGGCTTCAGTGGGTGGTGTCTCACGGACCACCAGCCGCGCGGGCTTGAAGGACCAGGCCGTGCCGGTGCAGGTAGCCAGGCAACCGATTTGCAGCAGGTCATCATAGGTTGCCGGCATGGCTTGTGTAGCAGGAAGGAAAACCTGGTGTATCTTGATACCGGCGTAATCGGCCGCATACACCCAGGCCATGCCATAGAGTAATTGTGCCGCGGTAATGGTGCCTGCGGAAGTCTGATACTCGGGCTGTACCATGGCCGTGGGCGTGGTTTGCCACTCACCCCCGGGTTCAAAATCCGCTGCCAGCCGCGCCGCCAGTTCCACAATTTCATCCCGGCTAACGACCACTTCCTGCATGGCGTCGACTGCCTGCAGCGGGCCATAGGCGTGGCTGTCCAGTTGCAGGCTGCCGCTTTTGCCATGGGCCGCGTATTGCCCGTAACTGCGCACCAGCAAGGTAAAAAGATCACGCAGGGAATAGAAATCCGTACCATCGCTGACCCAGTCCGGCGGGCGTTCCGTCCAGTGGGTTACCGCCCAGCGAGCCAGTTTGTCCAGCTGGTCCGCTTCGATCTGCCAGTAGGCCGGTGGCGCCACCATCTGGATCACATCCTGGCTGTCCACGAAAACCGAACCCGGATTGGCCGGCAGCACCTCATCCAGCAGGTAATCGAAGGCATCCAGCATATTTTGATAATTCTGTTCCTTTTCCTCGTCGGTATTGAGCAGATCCGGCGGCAGTTGTGGTGCTTCGGGGTGCGCATAACCATAAATGGTCGGGCTGTTATGTGGTATCTGCTTGGTATACAGGAATTTGGAAGCAAATCCCGTCGTCTCGAGATTCGGACGAGTCCGGTCCAGCCCGGCCAGCATACTCTGCGCATAACCCGGGCCATACTCGAGGTTCACGCTATTCGTACCGTCGATGGGGCTGCCCCCCGTCATCTTGATGACATTATCGGCCCAGAACACCGTCGACGAAGTCTCATGAGTGGGGGTCAGACGTGTCATCAGGCTGGCCACCGCATCCCGCCGGGTTCCGGAAGCAAACGGGCCATGGTCCGGATAGCCAAAACTGAGCAATCGTTCGGGTAGCACCCGGGCCGTGGCCCAGGTGGTGGCGCCACTTTCATGGCCAGAGTCTTCAAGGAGCAAGTCCCCGCTGACCAACTGTACCGGGCCAAAATTCGCTTTCACGAACTCAATGCCGCCCCCCGTGGGGGCCAGGCAACCACCGTACAAGACATCTTTCAAACAGCGTACCCAATCCAGCATGCCATCTACCAGCTCTTCCCAGGGCGTTTCCTCGGTAAAACCATTCTGCGGACGGTTGATGTAGGTGGCGTCGTGATGGGCATGGTAGCCGAACTGCACCACGCCTTGTGCCGCCGCGTCACGCAACAGATCCGCCACTCCGGTATCGGGGTTGCGCTCCGCAACCGAGCGTGCGTCGTTGCCCTGGAACATGATCGTCCAGACGATCCCGGCATCCGGATGACTGTCGGCCCGTGCCTGAACTTCCGGAACCATGCGGATATACCGCTCTTCGCTCAACTCGTAATTGAACGGGTCTTCCGTGTGGGTGAACAGAAAAAAATACAAGGGTTGCTGATCGGAGACGGGCGGCTCGATCAGTTCAACCGGTTCAGGGGTGAAGGCCTGTGCCGAAAACGACAAGAATATCAGGCTCATGATGAGTGAATGGATGTACCGGCATCCCATGGGGTGGCCTCCTCGGTATGGTTCCAGTCCGGGGGTCAAGCGTTTTCTTTCGTGGGGATAGAACGGTTGAAACCATCCATAGGTTGACAGGAACCCACAGCCACCCGGCCAGGCTGAATATCCATGGACGCAGGCAATTTCAATTCAGGGTAAACAACGCGGCAGCGCACTACTCCGGTTCAGGCGGATGGTTCAGGTATTTTTCAGGCCAGATGCGCCTTGTCCCGCTGGTGGAGATTCAGCTGGAAACGCAGTTTGCTGACCAGCACCCGTTCTTCCACCGGCTTGACCACCAGATCATTGGCACCGGCCTGCAGCAGTTCCCGCTGCTTTTCGTTATCGTCATCGCCGGTCATGACGATCATGGGCAGCTGATTGCGGTCCAGACCCAGATTGATACGGATCTTTTCCATCAGATCCTTGCCGGTCATGCTGCCTTTCAGATAGACATCGGTCAGCACCAGATCATAGGCAGGCAGCTCCCCTTCACCCATGGATTCCATGATTTTCTCCAGCGCTTCCTCGGCAGTGATGGTATGTTCGATCTCGAAACCATTGCCCTGCAGCATGCGCTTTGTGGTCACGGCCACCACCCGGCTGTCTTCCACATAGAGCACCCGCCCGGGAACTTCATCCTCCGGGCGGACATAGCCGTGAATGAAGCTGGCCAGTGCGGAAAAGCCCAGACTCTTGTCGAAATAATCGGTGACTTGATGGCCCAGCGCGCGGCGTGAAACCCGCTCATCCACATCGCCGGAAACCACGATGACCGGGATATAGCGCTGATTGGGATGGTTGCGGATTTCGTGGGCCAGTTCCAGCCCGTCAGCATCCGGCAAAACCAGTGCCTGACAGACCAGATCGTACTGGCTCAGAGCCAATTGCTGCCGGGCTTCCTCGGCAGAGGCGCACAGGGTGATCTCTGCGGAAGGCAGTTCCTTCTGCAGAATCTTTTTCAGCATCATGCGTGCGGTGCGGGAACCATCCACCACCAGAATGCTGGCCTCTGCGGCCATGTGATTTTCCAGATGTAACTGCATGGGTTCAGGTCATCTCCTTGATGACCTTCATGGTAGCAGATTTGACCGGGTGAAAGTATGTGACGCCCGTCTACTCACTGCGCAGTTGTTGCAGGGAAACGCGCGCGCTCAACAGGCTCAGGCCCGCCAGCAACAATGGCCAGAGCCACAGGCTCTGCCCGGCCAGATACAGCCTGAACGGCGGCAGCCCCAGGCCCTGTTGCAAGCCATGCCAGGGCTGCGACAGGCTGAGCAGGATCAGCCACAGCAGCAGTACGGTCAACAGGCCCGCCATCAGGCCGCTGAACAAACTGGCCAGCAGATAGGGCCGGCGCAGGTAGGCATCGCTGGCACCCAGCACCTGCATGACCTCTATGGCTGCCTGATGCCGTCGCAGGCGCAAATGGGCCGTATTGCTGACCACAAAGAACAACATGACCACCGAAAAAAATGCCACCCAGAACAAGCCGCGCCCCAGAAACCGCCCCAGATGCGCACGCAAGGCCTGCCAGGCCGGATCATGTGCAATCTGATCAATGATCCCGGGCCAGCGTTGCTGCCAATCCCCGGCCAGTTGCGCACCCTGCTCTGCTGTCAGGCCAGGTGTGGCACGCACTTCCAGCACCCAGGGAAAGATCCCTTCAGCCAGGCTTTCCAGTTCCCCGTCCAGCGCGCTATCTTGCAAGTACTGCCGCAACACGGCTTCCGGGGAAAGCACGGTCACCGCCTGTACACCTGCTTCCTTGCCCAGTGCTTCGGCCAGCTCTCGAACTTGTGCTTCCCGGCTGTCCGCGTGCGTAAACACAATCCAGTCACCCGGTGCCTGCAGCTCCACATCCTGCAACTGCTCTCCGGCCAGCCAAAGTGCCGCGGCCGGCAGGGCGGCCAGCGCCATCACCACCAGGGTCAGCACGCTTTCCAGCGGTTTTTCCCACAACAGGGACCAGGCCTGAGACCACGCCTGACGCCAGTGACGGCGCCAGATACTCAGGCGGGATCGGCGTTTGCGCCGGCTGTCACGACGCATGCAGCAAACGCCCCTGTTCCAGCACCAGCGTGCGCTGATTCATTTCCTTAAGTAGCGCAAGGTCATGCGAAGCAATCACCAGGGTGGTACCCAAGGCATGGAAATGGCTGAACAGTTGAAAAATCTCCCGTGACAGCACCGGGTCCAGGTTTCCGGTGGGTTCATCAGCCAGCAGGATGGCCGGCCGGTGCACCACCGCACGGGCGATGCCCACCCGCTGCTGCTCGCCACCGGACAGGGTCCTGGGCAGTGCCTTGCCCTTGTTCACCAGCCCAACCGCATCCAGTGCGGCGGATACCCGCCGGCGTACATCCCGCTCATCCAGTCCCAGAATGTGCAGCGGCAAAGCCACATTTTCGAATACATTGCGGTCGTTGAGTAGTTGAAAATCCTGAAAGACAAACCCCATGCGCTGACGCAGCCAGGGAATGCCGCGGGGTTTGACCTCGCGGATATCGAGGCCACCGATGGTAATGCGCCCGCCATTGGGCCGTTCCAGCAGGCCAATGAGCTTGAGCAGCGTGGACTTGCCCGCACCCGAATGCCCGGTAAGAAACACCATTTCACCGGCGGCAATTTCCAAACTGATATTGGCCAGTACAAAGGCACTGCCCTGATAGCGCTTGCTGACCTGCTCCAGACGGATCACGACCATTCTCCAGAAACCGGCGACAGTATGCCATAGCGCTACCCTGCAAGAACGCTTTCGACAATCAATCGCTTTTTGACTCAAATCAATGAAATTGCCCTTGTCATTTCTATAGTTGGCCGTTGGTTTTTTGTATACCGCTATTGACTGGGAAAAACGACAAGGAGTTCCTTCATGACATTGTACTGGGAATGGGATGAATCGCTGAACATTGGTGTCGATGTAATTGATCGCCAGCATCAACGCATTGTGGATTACATGAACCAACTGCATCAGGCACATCTGGCAGGGCAGCGAGACAAAATCGAGGAAGTTTTGTGTGGCTTGCTGGACTACACAGTGACTCACTTCGCCTTCGAGGAAGACCTGATGCAACAGGCTGGTTACCCCATATCTTCGGCACACAAGCAAGTGCATCACAGTTTCGTCAAACGTATCAAGGCCCTTTACCAACAGCACAAGCAGGGAGATGATGTCGCCACCAGGCTGCTTTCCGACCTGCGTATCTGGCTGACCAACCATATTCGCAATGATGACCAGGACTACAAACCTTTTGTCAGCAAGTACATGAAGCGGCAAAATGGAGGCTGGCTCAGTCGTACACTTGGCAGGTTTTTCAACTGAATCCCTGATATGGCAATTGGACCTGTGGACGCTGCGGGGCCGGACAGGTACAATGCTCACCCTTCCGCACCGCCCGTAGCTCAGCTGGATAGAGCGCAGCCCTCCGGAGGCTGAGGTCAGAGGTTCGAATCCTCTCGGGCGGGCCATTCCTGAAGGGGCTTGTTTTCCGCAATCCGGCGTTGGAGCGGCTTCATTCGTCGGTCACATACTGTCTGTATGCTCCCTCCTCACTCAACCGCTCCGCCTTGGCTTGCAAAAAAACGCCGCCTTCAGGGCTGAGCAGCTTGTTTCGCGAATCTCTAAGTGACTGCCGCCTCACTCGCCGGTTGTGAACTGCCCAATACACGGGTTTTCCATCCCTGGTGCAAAGCCCGGTCCGGCTTCCCTGCCGGCCGTTCCTCCCCGCTGCGTTGGTCCACCGGACCAACGGTCGGAGAGGAACCCTTGATCTTCACGAAAACGCTTGCTCAAATCCCAGGCGTTGGAGCGGCTTCATTCGTCGGTCACATACTGTCTGCGTGCTCCCTCCTCACTCAACCGTTCCGCCTTGGCTTGCAAAAAACGCCACCTTCAGGGCTGAGCAGCTGGTTTCGCGAATCTCCAAGTGACTGCCGCCTCACTCGCCGGTCGTGAACGGCTCAACAAGCGGGTTTTCCATCCCTGGTGCAAAGCCCCACCCTGACTTGTGGTACCGCAAGGTTCTGCAAAGCGTGAACTGCATCACATCTTAAAAAGTATACTTCTATATATTCGCACCCTCTAATATTGTATGTACAAATAGATCAGGAGAACTTTTGTGAACACATTCTGGACTTGGGATGCATCGCTGGATACCGGCATCGGCGTAATCGACCGTCACCACCGCAAGATCGTGGAATACATCAATGCGTTATATCAAGCGCATGTTGGAGGCGAGGGAGATCGGGTCAACCAGCTGTTTCAGGAACTGGCGGATTTCACCGCCCTGCATTTCAGTTTCGAGGAAGACCTGCTGGATGAAGCCGGTTACCCCATCGTCGAAGCACACAAAAAGGTGCACCAGGCCTTCACCAAAAGGGTGCGACATCTTTATCGCATGCATGCGGCCGGCAAGGACATCATTCCACAATTGCTGTCGGATTTCCGTGTCTGGCTGACCAACCACATCCGTCTGGATGATCAGGATTACCGCCCCTTTGTCCAACGCTACATCAAGCGCAAGCGCGGCAACTGGTTTCAGCGAGTATTTCACTGCATGTTTCACAACTAATGCCTTCTTTCCTGGGAATGATTCTCACCAAGGGACACGAAATGAAAGGGTACTCATTGCCTGAGCCTGGCCCTTTCCACCAGGAAACCGCCGCCTTTATCCGGAGCCTGGCACCATTTTCAGGCTAGAATAACGGCAATTCCTATTCCGGGAGACAAACGCCATGGCAGATTCCTGTGGCGGCAGTTGCGCGGTTGATGCCCTGCATCGGAAACAGCGCGGAACCCTGCGGCTGGTGTTGCTGATCAACGCACTGATGTTTGTGGTCATTGCCACGGCAGCCTTCTTTGGCCAGACCACGGCGCTTCTGGCCGACAGTCTGGACAACCTGGGTGACGCGCTCACCTATGCGCTCAGCTTGTATGCGGTCAGCAAGGGTGCGGAGACCAAGGCCAGAGTGGCCCTGTTCAAGGGCGTGCTGATCGGGCTGGGGGCACTGGTGGTGGCCGGGCAGTTGCTCTATCGCCTGTATGTACCCGCCCTGCCGGTGTTCGAGATCATGGGCACTTTCAGCCTGCTGGGCCTGTTGGCCAATGGCACCTGTCTGATGCTGCTCTGGCGGCACCGTGATGAAGATGTAAACATGAGCTCGGTCTGGGAATGCTCCCGCAACGACATCGCATCCAATCTGTCGGTGTTTCTGGCTGCCGGAGGCGTGTGGCTGACCGGGCAGGCCTGGCCGGACCGGCTGGTGGCCGCAGGCCTGGTCGTGCTGTTGCTGCGATCGGCCTGGCGGGTCATTGCTTCCGCACGGGCTGAGCTAAGACTGGCCAACAGCTGAGGCCTCCTCGGCTTCCCGCCTGACCTTGCGCCGGGTGGCCAGTTCGTAAATTTCCAGCAATTCGTCCTCGCTGATGTCCACCAGGGTATCCAGGTGGGCCAGCGCATAGACAAAATCCTCGTGCAGAATGGGGCCATAGCCCTTGGCTGTTTTTTCTGGAGTTTTGCGCAAGAAAGGAATATGACGCGGATAGCGCCGCCAATGAAACAGGGCGTTGAAGGCCACGGCCACCAGCAAAATGGTCAAGGTGTTGAGCAGGATAGGTTCAAACTCATAGGCATAGCCCAGATGATGCAGTTTTTCCGAACCGATCACGGCGGCCAATGCCGTGGCGCCACCGGGTGGATGGATGCAGCGCAGGGCGTACATGATGCCAATGGCAATGCCCACGCTGGCCGAAGCGGCGATGGCGTAATGAGGAATCCACTGCCAGCAGGCCACGCCGACAATGGCGGATACCGCATGCCCGCCCAGCACGTTCCACGGCTGGGAAAAGGGCACATGTGGCGCGGCAAACAGCAATACGGCGCTGGCTCCCATGGAGGGAACGATCAGTACCGCGGTTTCCGGATCCAGCAACCAGTAGCTGGTCATGAAAATGCCAAAGATGCCCAGAAAGCCGCCGATGGCGGAAATCAGGTTGTCTCCCAGGTGAATGGGTTGCTCATGCACACCCATCATTTGCAAAAATGCCTTGCGATTCATGACCACCTCGCATCGAGTAAAGCCGGATTATCACCCACACCGGCATGGGCAAACCTGACTTGAAGCAAGCCGGCTTCAGAATTCCACTGGAGGCAGCACTTCCAGCACTTCCTCAATGGTGGTGTGCCCCTCGGCCACCTGGCGGGCGGCGGAGAGGCGCAGGGGGCGCATGCCTTCGGTGATGGCGGCCTCCTTCAGGGTTTGCAGGTTGACATCCGGACGGATCAGGCTGCGCATTTTCGGGGTGAGCATCAGCATCTCGAAGATGGCGGTACGGCCCAGAAAGCCGGTCTTGCGGCATTCCAGGCAGCCCACCGGCTTGCCCACCTTCGCCGGCATGGCCATCTTCCAGGGCTGTACCAGGCTTTCCCAGGCGGTCTTGTTGACCGATTCTTCCCGCTTGCAGTGCGGGCAGAGCTTGCGCACCAGCCGCTGGGCCACCACGCCGGTCAGGGTGCCCTGCAGCAGGTAATGCGGCACGCCCAGGTCCATCAGGCGGGTGACCGCCGAGGGCGCGTCATTGGTGTGCAGGGTGGACAGTACCAGGTGGCCGGTCAGGGAAGCCTGAATGGCCATCTGTGCCGTTTCCAGATCACGGATCTCGCCGATCATGATGATGTCCGGGTCCTGGCGCATCAGCGTGCGGATGCCGCTGGCGAAATCCACGCCGATGGCCGGTTGCACCTGCATCTGGTTGAATTCCTCGGCCACCATTTCGATGGGGTCTTCCACCGTGCAGACATTGATCTCCGGCCGGGCCAGGGATTTGAGGGTGGAGTACAGAGTGGTGGTCTTGCCCGAGCCGGTGGGGCCGGTGACCAGCACGATGCCGTGGGGCCGGTCCACCATCTCGTTCCAGATCTGCACTTCGTTGAAATCGAAGCCCAGCCTGGAGAAATCCTGCACCACCACATCCGGGTCGAAGATGCGCATGACCACCTTCTCGCCAAAGGCGGTGGGCATGGTGGAAATCCGCAGCTCGATTTCCTGTTTTTCCGGGGTCAGGGTCTTGATGCGCCCGTCCTGGGGCTTGCGCTTTTCGGCTACATCCATGCGCCCGAGGATCTTGATACGCGAAGTGACGGCGGTCATCACCGCCGAAGGCATCTTGTAGACATCATGCAGCTTGCCGTCGATGCGGAAACGCACCCGGCCGGTGTCACGGCGCGGTTCCAGGTGGATATCCGAACTGCGTTGCTCGAAGGCGAACTGCAGCAGCCAGTCCACGATGTGCACGATATGCTGGTCGTCGGCGGAGAGGTTGGTGGCCTTGCCCAGCTCCAGCAACTGCTCGAAGTTGAGCAGGTTGCTGCCTTTCTCGCGGGTATTTTCCGCCAGGCGCATGGAACGGCTGACCGAATAGAACTCCAGCAGAAAGCGGTGTACATCCAGCGGGTTGGCCACCACCCGTTCGATGCGTTTTTTCAGGATGTTGCCCAGGTCATCGATCCAGCGGGTGACAAAGGGCTCGGCGGTGGCAAAGACGACTTTCTCGCTGTCCACCTCGATGGGCAGTATGCGGTAGCGGCTGGCGTATTCGTGGCTGACCGTCTGGGTGACCTTTTCCACCTCCACCTTCATGCTGTCGATCTTCTTCCACGACAGCCCGGCCTTTTTCGCCAGCCAGCGGGTCAGGGTTTCCAGGGTGAGCTGCTTGCCGGGATGCAGGCGGGATTCCACTTTTTCATTGGCGATGACCACCAGCGGGTGCAGGTGCACCGTCTGGCTTTTCATGCTGGTTTCAGAACGGATGCGCTTGACATCGTCCTCGTTCAGCAGGCCGTCATGCAGCAGGCTGAACAGCACCGCGTCCAGGGTCAGGGGCTCGCCGGGATAGTGCTTGAGGGGGTCTTCATCCGGTTTCTGGAACATCTCAATCTCCCTTGCGCAGGGCCAGGCCCAGCCCCACCAGCCCCAGGCTGCCGGTAATCCAGGCCAGTGGCGGCCAGCTTTGGGGGTTCAGCCCAGCTTGCGGGTGCAGGCCGATCAACAGGCTGGTGCTGATCAGCCCGGCGGCGGCCACGATGGCGTAAACCGTGTGCCGGTGGCCACTGCGGTTTTCCTGCCGCAGGCGGGCCAGCATGGGGGCGTTCATGGTCAGTTCCATGTCGCCGTGGGTGCTCTGGTGCAGGTAGGCATGCAGCAGGTCGGGCATTTCCGGCAGTTTTTCCAGCCAGTGGGGCAGGCGTTTTCTCAACAGCCGCATGCTGGAGGCCGGGCCGTGTTTTTCCCGCAGAATGCGCTTGAGCAACGGCGTGCAGACGGCCCAGGGGTCCAGCTGCGGGTCCAGATCGCGGCCGATGCCTTCCACGTTGAGCAGGGTTTTCTGCAGCAGGATGAGCTGGGGCTGGATGTTGAGCTGAAAACGCTTGGCCATGCGGAACAGGTTGAACAACAACTCGCCGAAGGAGATCTCGCCCAGCGGGCGGGAGAAATAGGGCTCGGCCACGGCGCGGGCGGCGGCCTCGAATTCCTCCACCCGGGTGTTGGGCGGCAGCCAGCCGGCCTCGATATGCAGCTCGGAAACCCGCCGGTAGTCCCGTTCGAACAGGGCGGCGAAATTCTCGGCGATGTAGCGCAGATCACTGTCGGATAGCGAGCCGACTATGCCGAAATCCAGGGCGATGTAGCGCGGGTTGTCCGGGTTTTCGGTGGAAACCAGGATATTGCCCGGGTGCATGTCGGCATGGAACAGGTTGTCGCGGAACACCTGGTAGTAGAAGATCTCCAGCCCCCGGCGGGCCAGTACCTTCAGGTCGATACCGGCCGCTTCCAGTGCTTCCTTGCGGTTGACCGGAATGCCCCAGACCCGCTCCATGGTCATCACCTGTTTCTTGGTGTGGGTCCAGTGGATGGCGGGAATATAGAGCATGTCCGAGCCTTCCCAGTGGCGGCGCAGTATGGAGGCATTGGCCGCCTCGCGCTGCAGGTCCAGCTCGTCAAAGATGGTTTTCTCGAACTCGCTGACAAACTCCAGCGGCTTGAGCCGGCGGGCCTCGGCGGAATAGCGCTCGGCCAGGCCGGCCAGGGCGCGCATCAGGCGCAGGTCGCGCTCGATGAGCTGCCGCACCCCCGGCCGCAACACCTTGACCACCACTTCGCTGCCATCATGCAGGGTGGCGGCGTGTACCTGGGCGATGGAAGCGGAGGCCAGCGGTTCGGATTCGAAACGGGCATAGAGCTTTTCCACCGGCTGGCCCAGTTCGGCCTCCACCAGGGCGCGGGCCTGCTCGCCGGGAAAAGGGGCCACCTGATCCTGCAGCAGGGCCAGTTCATCGGCGTATTCCGGCGGCAGCAGGTCGCGGCGGGTGGAGAGCACCTGCCCCAGCTTGACGAAAATGGGGCCCAGGGCCTGCAGGGCCAGGCGGGCGCGTACCGGCAGGGGCTGGTCGCCGGCCACCGCGCTACCGGTGAAGGGCCGCAGCCAGAAAAACCAGCGGTTCAGGCCGGTGGCGGCCAGCACTTCGTCCAGGCGGTAGCGCAACAGTACGCGCACGATGCGCAGCAGGCTCAAGGGGGCGTGCAGCATCAGGGGGCCGCTCCCGGCTCGCTGTCTTTTGGCGCACCCTGCTGGCCGGCCCACTTGTTCAGGCGGGCTTCCAGCCGGTCCACCCCTTCGCGCAGCAGGTCCACTTCCCGGTAAAAGTCCTCCAGTTCCAGCGGGTGGGGCAGCAGGCGGCTTTCATGCACCAGCCAGTCATGGCTGTCACGCAGCAGTTGTTCGCCGCTGCGCTGGCCCTGTCGGCCGGCGGCCCGCAGCAATCGCCAGAGGGTATGGCCCAGCACATCGCCCAGACGCTCGGTCAGCGCCTGTTCCCAGTCCGGCCGCAGCTGTTTCAGCGCCGCTTCCAGCGCGCGGGCTGCACGGGCATCCCCTTCGATGCGCACCGGCCCGGCCTCGTCGGCGGGCCAGTCCGGCACGGCCATGCCCAGCAGGGCGGCGCTGTCGCCTTGCAGTACGGCATCCGCCTGTTCCACGCCGGGCGGCGGGTCCAGATCCACCAGCAGTTGCCCGTTCTGGCCGTGGAAGAACAGCCACAGCTGCAGGGTGGGCAGGTGGATGGCCACGGTCTTGCCTTCCAGGTCCGCCAGTTGGGCGGAAAAACGGCTGTCCAGCGCCTGTACCTGACCAAAGACCTGCTGCATGACCGCAATCAGCGGCTTGCGCAGGGGGGCGGGCAGGCGCGGTCGGTCTTCATTCAGCATCGCGGGCTCTCAGGTAGGCGCGGTCGGAGATGGCCACCCAGGCACGGCTTTCGTCCATGAAGCCCTTGTAGGCCTGGTAAATGGCCCCGGCCCTGGGGTTGCGGGCCGCC
>JALWTZ010000056.1 GCA_026993285.1 Lysobacterales bacterium
GCCCTGCTGGGCCGGCAGGTGCGTCAGGCCTTCTATGGTGCCGAAGCGCAACGCATCCAGCGTGGCAAGGATGAAATCAAGGTCATGGTGCGCTATCCGCTGGAGCAGCGCCGCTCCCTGCATGACCTGCAAGCCATGCGTGTACGCACGGCCC
This sequence comes from Lysobacterales bacterium, assembly GCA_026993285.1. Classification (GTDB taxonomy): domain Bacteria; phylum Pseudomonadota; class Gammaproteobacteria; order Xanthomonadales; family S139-57; genus S139-57. The sequence goes on from JALWTZ010000056.1 coordinate 155, forward strand.
AGGGCGATGCCGTGCCCCTGCAAACCGTGGCACGGCTGGAGCTGGGCGAGAGTACTGCCACCATCCGGCGGGTGGATGGACAAAGGGCCATTTCGGTCACCTCGGATGTGGATACTACCGTGGCCGAGCCACGCCAGCTGACGCAGGATATCCTGCAGCAGGTCGTACCGGATCTGAAGCAACAATTTCCGCAGGTGGATATTCGTCTGGAAGGTGCCAGCGAGGAACGCGCCAAACTGATGGCGGATCTGGCCCGGGCAGGGCTGCTGACCCTGCTGGTCATCTACGCCCTGATGGCGGTGCCACTGAAATCCTACAGCCAGCCGCTGATCATCATGTCAGTGATCCCCTTCGGCATCATCGGCGCGGTGGTGGGGCATATCCTGCTGGGCCAGAGCCTGAGTATTCTTTCCCTGTTCGGCATCATTGCCCTGGCGGGTGTGGTGGTGAACGACAGCCTGGTGATGGTGGATTTCATCAATCAGGAGCGCCGGGCCGGCATTCCGCTGCAACAGGCGATCCGCGATGCCGGGGTCAAGCGTTTTCGCGCCATCATGCTCACTTCCCTGACCACCTTCTTCGGCCTGATCCCCATTCTGCTGGAGACCAGTCTGCAGGCACAGATTGTCATCCCCATGGCCACCTCGCTGGCCTTTGGCATTCTGTTCGCCACGGTGATCACCCTGTTCATGGTACCGGCGCTGTATCTGGTGGGAACGGATCTGCGCCCCACTGGATGAACGGGAACACGTCAACGAAAACCACCGGGCCGGAAGAACAATCGGGCTGAAACCGACCGCCGGGATCATCGTCCCGACGGTCACTATTCCAGCGCACTCAGTTCGCTTGCTCGTATTCGGGTTATTGCGGGCTTTTGTTCTTGGGTGCAGCCAAGGGCTTGGCTGGAACAGACCCTCCAAGCTTGGGCTGTGATGTGGGTGTGGGACTGGCTTCCGGCTCGCCAATCACTACTCGGGCGATTTCCACTGGTGCCTGACTGGTCCACTGGGCATTGGCGGCAAAATAGAAATGCGGCCCCACCACCGCCCCGGCCATGGGCAGCTTCAGCTCCGGCTGGCCGCTGACCAGCGTCTTGAGACTGCGGATCGTGTCACCGGCCTCGTTGAGGTCATAGCGCATGATCCGCTGCGGGCTCATGCTGGATTGCACCGCAATCAGACGACCGGGCACGGCATAGAGGCGCTCGATGCCTGTGGTCACCAGCGGTGCCAATGTTTTCAGCAAGACGGAACGATGCTTCTCCCGGTCAATGAGGACCACACCTGTATTGCTGTCTGAAACATATAGCTTTCCGCTATCCGGCATCCAGGCGATACCACTCATGCCTTCCAGCAAGGGCAAGGCCACCAGCAACTGCAAGGGTGTGCCATTTTTCTGCTTTTCCTTCGGCAGCCAGTAGATGGCGCGCGCCAGACGATCGACCACATACACATTACCGGCATCATCCACCGTGACCGCGCCCAGGTTGTGCGGCCTGTCTGCATTCGGCAGCGGATGGCGGGACAGGAAACGACCGTTTTTCAGGCGGAAGGCAAACAACATGGGCTGATCCACCCCTTCCGGGTTGCGGAAACGCTTGCCGGGGTTGCTGCTGAGCCAGAGCCGCTTGTGCCGGGCATCCACGGCCAGATCATGCACGGACTGCAGCCCTTTTTTCCGGTTAGGGCGAATCCAGGACTTGAAGCGTTTTTTTTCCGTATCCACTTCCAGCACCTGCCCGGTCATCACGCTGCCCAGCAGCAGGCGTTTTTTCAGTGGATTCCAGGCCATGCCATCGATGACCCAGCGGGTATCATCCAGTTTCATCACCGGGTCGTAATCACCGCGTGGCCTGGCATTGATTTCAAAGGCTTCGGTGACATGACGATACAGGCCATAGCCCTTGATGTTGTCGAAGTCCTCGCCGTTCAGGTCATAACTGACACCCAGATTGGACAACTGCAGCAGGGTGTTGAAGGCATTTTTCTTGTCGTTGTTCAGGGCATAGGCGGTAGCCAGACGAAACTGGATATCCGGATCATTGGGTGCCATCTGCGCCAGCTTCTGCATGACCTTGAGGAAATGGCCGTAATCCTTCTGCCCGTAGTAGATGGCGGCCAGTTTCATGTAGGCGGGCACGGTTTCCGGCACCCGTACGCGGGCCTGTTTCGGCGCGGGCTGGAACTTGTTTACTTCCTGTGCCTGTGCCGGTTGCGCCAATACGACCAGCAGGCCCAGCAATAGCGTCTTCAACAATTGAGCCATGATTTGCGATTCTCCCGTTGTTCGGTGGTGGCTTGCCCGGTTTCGACCAGAACGACCCGATCAGCCTCGGCCGCCTGGCAGGGCAGGCGCGTGGTATAAACCCGCCCGTCCCGCAGATAATGTACTTCCACATCCTTGCCCAATGGCCGGCTGGCCAGCAGGCTCTCTACACTGCCGGCGGTAACCGCCTGACCATCCACGGACAGGATCAGGTCTCCCGGAGACAGGCCGGCCTGCATGGCCGCGCCATCTTCCCAAACCTGGGCCAGGCGTGCCTGCCCCTTTTCGGTGGCCCGCACCAGCGCGCCCAGGAAGGGTTGCTCGGGCACATCCATGGCCTTGCCGCCCTTGTCCTGGCTGTCGCACGGGCGACGCAGTGTGTATTCGATGCCAAAGGGCTGCAGCAGTTCCGCCAGCGGCGGGTCTTCCGTGCCATAGACCCAGGCCGCCACTTGTTCATCCACATCCACACCGGTCACTTCCCGGATCAGCTTCTCGAAACCGCGTTCAGGCAAGCCTTCGCCGGTGGCCCGCCATTGTTTCCACATGGCGCGCATCACGGGATCCAGCGACAGGGCATGGCGAGTCTGCTGGCGGATGGTCAGATCCAGCGCCAGTACGGCCAGGGCACCCCGGGTGTAATAGCTGACGATGGCATTGGGCGCGTTTTCGTCCTGCTTGTAGAACTTGGTCCAGGTATCGAAACTGGAGGCTGCCGGTGACTGCTTGCGCTTGCCGCTGCCACGCATGGCCCGGCTCAGGGTCTCGCCCAGATAGTGCAGGTATTGCTCCAGGGTGATCAGGCCACAGCGCACCAGCGGCAGGCCCTCGTAGTAGACCGTGGCCCCCTCGAATACCCACAGCAGTTCAGTATGCACCTCGCGGCTCAGGTCATAGGGCACAAAGGCCGCCGGTTTCATCTGCTTGACATTCCAGGTATGGAAATACTCGTGGCTGACCAGCGTGAGATAGTTGAGATAGTCATCCGAAATGCCGGCCTTGCCCTTCTGCGGCAGTTCCCGGCGGGCACACATCAGGGCGGTGGAGGCCCGGTGTTCCAGCCCGCCATAGGCATTCTCGCCCACGGCGGTCATGAACAGGTATTCCTCGGCTGGAAACGCATTCTTGAAAAAATCCTGCTGGGCAGCGCAGATACGGGGGATATCCGCTGCCAGCCGATCCATATCCGCCTCATGCGCCCCGGAAAGAATGAACTCATGGCGAATGCCATTGACGTCAAAGACCAGACTGTCGAAATCGGCGATTTCCACCGGGTGGTCGATGAGCGCATCGTAGTTTTCCGCCTGGTAGCGGCCAAAGGCATAGCGGGGGGTATTTTCCGCCCGTGGCAGGGTGGTGGCCACTTTCCAGTGCTGGTAATCCCCGCGCGGTGGCGGATGGATGTCCACGGTGCAGGGCTGGTCGGCCTGGCCCAGCACTTCCAGAAACACGGAAGTGCCGTTGAAGAAGGCCCGCTGGGTATCCAGCCAGGCGGCCCGCACGGAAAAATCGAAGGCATAGACCTCGTATTCCACCCGCACAGCGGGGCAGTTTTCCGGTAATTGCCAGCTGCTCTTGTCCCGCTTGGTCAGCACAATGGGCTGGCCATCCACATCACGGGCAGCAATGCGCACCACATGCTTGGCGAAATCCCGAATCATGTAGGAGCCGGGAATCCAGGCCGGCATGCGCAGCACCTGCCCGGCCGGGTCGGGCCGCTGGATCTGCAGGCTGATGGTAAAAACATGGGCTTCCGGCCGGGCCGGAGTAATACTGTAGTGAACAGGGGCTTTGGAAATCATCGGCGGATTCTACTCCTGTTGGGCAGGTGGAATCCAGCCAATCAGCCGTGCTGTTCGGCATCTTCCCGAGATTGGGCAGTCTGTATCGGGGTTCGCCAGCGGGTTTCCTGCTCCATCCACTGCACCAGTGCATCCATGGACATGGGCCGGGCGATATAAAAGCCTTGTGCCTGATCACAACCCATTTCCCGCAGGCGACGCAGTTGCTCGCTGGTTTCCACCCCTTCAGCCAGCACCTCCATGCCCATGGACTGCCCCAGCACAATCATGGAACGCACCAGCGTGCGGTAGCTTTCCGATTCCAGTAGATGGTCGATGAACAATCGATCAATCTTCATCATTTGCGCCGGAATCTGCGCCAGATAGGCCAGAGAGGAGTAACCGGTGCCAAAATCATCAATGGCCAGCCGCACACCCAGTTCATTGGGCTTCAGCCAGGTTTGCTGTCGTAATTCCGAAGTTTGCACCAACAACCGTTCGGTCATTTCCAGCTCAAACTGTTCCGCTGGCCAGTCTTCCCTGGCCAGTGACTGTCCCAGTTCCTGCCAATAGCTGACCCGGTGCAGCTCATCTGCACAGACGTTGATGGCCAGTCGGATTCCGGCCATGGCCACCTGCTGACCCGCACACTCCCGCAGGGCCTTGTGGATGACATACTGCCCCAGTTCGTGCATCAGCCCCATTTCCTCGGCCACGGGCACGAAGTCCGCCGGAGAAACCGCCCCCAGTTCCTCATCCTGCCAACGCAGCAGGGCTTCCACACCCACTACCTTGCGCGAGACCAGATCCACCTGTGGCTGATAGACCAGAGACAGGGCATCATCATTCAAGGCGTGTTTCAGGCGATCGGCAATCCGCAGGCGAAACTGGCTGCGCTCCAGTCGTTCTGGAATAAACCGACCGAGTGGCCCGTACGGATCCTTGCGGGCTTCCGCCAGAGCGATCATGGCGGCCTGGCTGAGTTGTTCCACGGTTTCACCATCATCGGGGAAATGAATACAGGAAATGGCAGCCGGGCAGTGCATGGCCCGCCCGCTCACTTCAAATTTCTGCTGAAAAAACCGACGAAGATCACTTTCCTGAAGACTGTCCATGTCCGTTGGTACTACCAGGGTTAGACGGTTTTCCTCCACCCGGGCCAGAAAAACGCCGTCTGGAAGAAAAGTCTGCAATTGCAAGGCCACTGTACGCAAGAGATCTTCCCCCAGCGAATAGCCAAAACCCTCGCGAATGCGCTGCAGATAAAACAACTCACAGGTATAAACCGTCAGACGAAGGCCCTGTACATGGCTCATGCGTGTCTCCAGCCAGCGCCGCAAGGCCTGACGGTTGGGCAGGCCGGTCAGTGCATCTCTCAAGGCCAGTTCCCGCATCCGTTCCACATGCAATTCCCGCTGCCGGGCCGAAGACAAATGCGTCGCCCAGGCCAGTCGATAGGCGCCATAACCCAACGCCAGCAAACCCAGGTAAGCCACCAGTTGCGGCAAAGCAGCCGATTGAAAGCTGGCATATACCGGTTGCAAGGACTGCTCACTGACTACATAAAGGTCATAAGCGGGCATAAACCGTGCGGACATGATCTGGACATCCTTCCAGATAGCCGGTTTTTGTGCTTGAGCCAATTCCTGGATGAAGTGCAAATGATCGCTTGGCAGGGTATGGGTAAAGATCCAGTACCAGGAACCCATATCCATGGGCTTGAGTGATTGCAAATAACCATCGCCACGAACAAGGGAAACACTTTGCCCGGCTTGCAACTGCAATTTTGCACCCGGCACCGCATCCGACCCAAGCAGAAAAGCGGAAGTCATCACCCACTTGGGCCGGCCCTGATCGTCCCGTACGGTAAAGCGAAAAGGCACGACCCATTCAAAGAACAGCTTGAAGAAATAGGTCCGCCCCAGCACCATGTGATCACTTTTCAGGGCTTTCTGGAAGGAATCCCGAGTCTCGGGAATTTCATTCAGATTGGGCAAGGTCGTTCCCGGTGGAAAATCGGTGACCAGTACCAGCTGCCCATCCGGCCGGGCCAGGCCGAAGCCTGCCAGTCCGGTATTTCTTGCCTTGACCCGTTCAACCAGTGCACGGCCACGGGTCTGCAGCTCTTGCTCATTCATGTCCGCCAGCGATTCACCCAGCACACGGAGCTCGGCTTCATAGGCCAGCAGGCTGTCCCTTGTAGTCTGGGCATAGAGGGCATTCAACGCATCGGTGGAATCACAAAAATCCTCCCGGGTGTCATGCCAGGTCTTCCATAACAGGTACACAAAGATCAGGCTGACTGTTCCGAGAAACAGCAGAAACAGGAAACGCAGCGGTTGTCCCACCCAGTTGGGCATAGAGCTCCCTCGCCATCAGTGAATTCAGTGGCTTGCCACAACATTACCACAGGGGAACAGGCAATGCATGGACGGCTCCCGGTTTTACAAGGAAGCCACTGCCATGGATACCATCCTCCCCCAAAAGTAATATAATGCGGGCTTTTGATCGGACATGCCCCCATGAGCGAACGCGAACAGATGCAGTTTCAGACCCTGATCGTCGGCGCCGGCCCGGCGGGGCTGGCCTGTGCCATCCGCCTGAAACAGCTCAACCCGGAACAGGAAATCTGCGTCATTGAAAAGGCCGCCGTGCCCGGCGGCCATACCCTCTCTGGCGCGGTCATCGAACCCGGGCCGCTGGATGCGCTGCTGCCCCACTGGCGCGAACAGTATCCGGGCATCTGCGTACCGGCGAAATCGGATGAATTCCGCCTGCTCAATGCCACGGGCAGCCGCAGGCTCCCCCTGCCACCGGGAATGAAAAACCACGGCAATTTCATCGTCTCCCTGGGCAATCTGGTGGCCTGGATGGCCGAGCAGGCCGAAGCACTGGGGGTGGAGCTGTTTCCCGGTTTCCCCGGCTCGGAAGTGCTGTTTGACGCCGATGGCCAGCGGGTGACCGGCGTGCGCATCGGCGACATGGGCCTGAATGCCGACGGCAGCCCCGGCCCCAACTACACCGAAGGCATGGATCTGCTGGCCGAAACCACCATTTTCGCCGAAGGCTGCCGCGGCCACCTGGGCAAGCAACTGATCCACCACTTCCAACTGGACAAAGACAGCCAGCCGCAAACCTACGGCATCGGCATGAAGGAGCTATGGCAGCTGCCGGAACCACGCCTGGAGCCGGGCCATATCCTGCACACCATAGGCTGGCCCCTGCCCGGCGACACCTACGGCGGCAGCTTCGTCTACGCGCTGGATGAAAACCGCCTGGCCATCGGCTTCGTGGTGGGCCTGGACTACAGCGACCCCTGCCTGGAGCCCTTCGAGCTGTTCCAGCAGTTCAAGCACCACCCGGAAATCCACCCGTTGCTGGAAGGGGGCGAAATACGCTCCACCGGCGCCCGCGCACTGGTGGAAGGGGGCTGGCAATCCCTTCCGCGCATGGATATGCCCGGTGCCCTGCTGATTGGCGATGACGCCGGCACCCTGAACGTACCCAAGATCAAGGGCACCCACATGGCCATGCAATCCGGCATGCTGGCTGCCGAACACCTGCACGAGCAACAGCAGACGGCCGGCTACCATCAGCGTTTTCTGGCTTCCGCCGCCGGACAAGAGCTGTACCGGGTGCGCAATATCCGCCCCGGCTTCCACAAGGGCCTGTGGCCGGGCATGGCCAATGCCGCCCTGGAAACCCTGCTGGGCGGGCGCAGCCCCTGGACCTTGCGCAACCATGCCGACCACGAGCAACTGCGCCCACTGAACGGCCAGCCCTGCAACCCCCAACACCCGGCGCGCAGCCTGCCACCCCGTGACCGGCTGGCCTCGGTCTATTTCGCCGCCACCGAGCACGAGGAAAGTCAGCCGGTACACCTGAAAGTGGCGGATACCGAACGGTGCGTCAGCGAGTGCCGGGAGCAATACGCCAATCCCTGCACCCGCTTCTGCCCGGCCGGGGTGTACGAAATGGTGGAAGACGAACAGGGCCTGCGCCTGCAGATCAACGCGGCCAACTGCGTGCACTGCAAGACCTGCGACATCAAGGACCCCTACCAGAATATCCACTGGACCGCCCCCGAAGGCGGCTCCGGACCCAATTACCAGAATCTTTGAGGACCCAAGCCATGAAAATACTGGTGGCACTGAAACGCGTGGTGGACTACAACGTCCGCATTCAAGTCAAGCCCGACGGCAGCGGCGTGGCCGTGGAAGGGGCCAAGATGAGCATCAACCCCTTCGACGAAATCGCCCTGGAAGAAGCCCTGCGCCTGAAGGAAGCCGGCAAGGCCGAGGAAGTCATCGTGGCCAGCATCGGCCCGGAGGCCGCCCAGCAGCAGTTGCGTACCGGCCTGGCCATGGGGGCCGACCGCGCCATCCTGGTGCAGACCGACGCGCTCATCCAGCCACTGCATGCCGCGCGCATCCTGCACCGGCTGGTGCAAGACGAACAGCCCGGACTGGTACTGCTGGGCAAGCAGGCCATCGATGACGACAGCAACCAGACCGGCCAGATGCTCGCCGCCCTGTGGGATCGCCCCCAGGCCACCTTTGCCTCCAGGATGGTGCTGGAGGGTGACAGTGCCACGGTCACCCGCGAAGT
>JALWTZ010000057.1 GCA_026993285.1 Lysobacterales bacterium
CCCTGCCGGCAACACGTCAGGGCGGCAACACGGTTTCGTCCGGTCAGAAAGTGCCCACTTACAACGAGCGTAACCGGGTTTCCCCACAATCGCACACCAGCGGCAACACTGACCTGCGGCGGGTGGATCGTAATCCCAACCGGGAGGTGGAACGATGAAACAGGGCATCGGGGTATTGCTGTTGCTGGCCGTGCTGACCCTCTCCGGCATGCTGTTTACCGTCAATGAGCGCGAGTATGCGGTCAAGTTCCGCCTGGGTGAAATCGTCAAGACCGATTACACCCCGGGCCTGCACTGGAAATTGCCGTTGATCAACAACATCCGCAAGTTCGACCGGCGTATTCTTACACTGGATGCGCGTCCCGAGCGTTTTCTGACCTCGGAGAAGAAATATGTGGATGTGGACTCCTATGTCAAATGGCGCATCGAGGATGTGAAATCCTTCTACACGGCCACCCGTGGGGATGAATTCATCGCCCGCGAACGGATGAGCCAGATCATCAAGGACGGCCTGCGGGCGGAGTTTGCCAAGCGCAGCCTGAAGGATGTGATCTCCACCGAGCGCGAAGCCATCATGACCGCGCTGAGAAAAAGCACCAACGAAAAGGTGAAGGATTTCGGTATCGAAATCGTGGATGTACGTATCAAAAGGATTGACCTGCCGGACAGTGTGAGTGGTACGGTCTACAACCGCATGCGTTCCGAACGCAAGCGGGTGGCCAATGAATGGCGTTCCCAGGGCCGGGAAGAAGCGGAAAAGATCCGCGCCGATGCCGATCGGCAGGTGGAGGTGCTGCTGGCATCTGCTCGCAGCGAAGCCGAGCGCCTGCGCGGCGAGGGCGATGCCGAGGCCACGCGCATTTATGCTGAAAGTTACGCCAGGGACCCGGAGTTCTATCGTTTTTACAAGAGCTTGCAAACCTATCGCAACAGCTTCCGCAAGCAGGGTGATGTGCTGGTACTGGATTCCAATGAGCCCTTCCTGCGCTATCTGAAACAGGCCAACCCGGAACAGGCCAGTCCCGAGAAACCGTAATGAATGACCTGCTGGCGGCGGTGGCGCTGGTGTTCGTGCTGGAAGGCATGCTGCCTTTTCTGGCACCACACCGCTGGCGGGAAATGATGTTGCAAATCGCCCGGATGCCGGACAACAGCCTTCGGCTGATGGGGCTGTTCAGCATGATCGCGGGCGTGGTCCTGCTCAATCTCGTGAGGTAAAAGACATGAACCGCAATGTGGTGGTGATCGGTGCCCAGTGGGGCGATGAAGGCAAGGGCAAGATCGTGGATCTGCTCACCGCGCAGGTGGCGGCGGTTGTCCGTTTTCAGGGTGGGCACAATGCCGGCCACACCCTGGTCATCGATGGCCAGGAAACCGTGCTGCACCTGATTCCCTCCGGCGTGCTGCGCCCGGAAGTGGAGTGTCTGATCGGCAATGGTGTGGTCATTGCCCCGGATGCCCTGCTGGAAGAAATCCAGGGGCTGGAGGCCCAGGGCGTGCAGATTCGCGAACGGCTGGTGATCTCCCCGGCCTGCCCGGTGATTCTGCCCAGCCACAAGGCGCTGGATCTGGCGCGGGAAAAACGGGCCGGCAAGGGTGCCATCGGCACCACGGGTCGCGGTATTGGCCCGGCCTATGAAGACAAGGTGGCCCGCCGGGGCATCCGCATGGGCGATTTGCTGCAGCCGGACAACCTGCGTGCCCGTCTGGAAGAACAGATGGCCCTGCACAACCACCTGCTGGAGCACTTCTACGGTGTGGACAGCCTTTCCGTGGATGCCGTCTACGACACCCTGATGCAACAGGCCGAGGCCCTGACCGCGCTGGTGGGGGATGTGAGCGAGCGGCTGTTCTGGCTGCGCCAGCAGGGCCAGCGGGTACTGTTTGAAGGCGCGCAGGGCACGTTGCTGGACATCGACCATGGCACCTATCCCTATGTCACTTCCTCCAACACCGTGGCCGGTGGCGTCTACTCCGGTGCCGGCATCGGCGCGGGCACCGTGGACTACGTGCTGGGCATCACCAAGGCCTACACCACCCGCGTGGGTGGCGGGCCGTTCCCCACCGAACTGTTTGACGAAATCGGCGCGGGCCTGAGCCAGCGCGGCAAGGAAGTGGGGGCCTCCACCGGTCGGCCGCGCCGCTGTGGCTGGCTGGATCTGGTGGCCCTGCGCAAGGCGGTGCAGCTCAACGGCGTGACCGGCCTGTGCATCACCAAGCTGGATGTGCTCGATGGTATCGACACCCTCAAGCTGGCCGTGGCCTACGACCTGGAAGGGGAAGATGCGCCGGTGAGCCTGGATGCGGCCACGCTGGAGAAGGTCAAACCCGCCTACATCGAGATGGAAGGCTGGTCCGGTCCCACCCGTGGCATCACCCGGCTGGAAGAACTGCCGGCGGCCGCCCGCCTGTATCTGGACCAGATCGCCGATTTTGTCGGTGCGCCCATCCACATGATCTCCACCGGCCCGGACCGGGAAGAGAACATCATTCTGCAGCCGGTGTTTGACTAAGGAAACGGGACTGGTTCAACAAGCTTCTGGCTTCCGTACGCAAAAACTCCAGAAATGCCTTTGCCGCCAGGGACAAATGCTTGCCCTGATGGTGAACAACAAACCAGGTTCGCTTGAGTGGAAACCCTTGAACATCCAGTGTAACCAGTTGGCCGGTATCCAGTTCCAGCCGCAGGTTGTGACGGGATAGCACGGAAACGCCTAGACCGGCCAGCAATCCCTGTTTGATGGCTTCCGAGCTGCCCAGCTCCAGCCAGGGTTGCAGTGGCATGCCGATACGCTGAAACTGCCGCATGACGGCCAGGCGCGTACCCGAACCGGGTTCCCGGGCAAGAAATGGCTCCTGCCACAGACGGGCCAGCGGCAGGTTTTTTTCTCTGGCCAGCGGGTGATCGCTGCGGGCAACAAAAACCAGTTCATTATCCAGAAAATCATGGGCCTCCAGTGGAAGGTCGCCGGGTATGCGTCCCATGATCACCAGATCCGCCCGGTTATCCAGCATGTGCTGGATAACCTGTTCCCGGTTGGTTACCACCATGCTGGGCTCAACCGCGGGATGCGCCCGCAGAAAATGCCCCAGCAAGTGAGGCATGAAATATTTCCCGCTGGTGACTACAGCCAGCCGCAAGGGGCCGGCGATTTCTCCGGATGCGGAAGTTTCGGACTCCAGTTGCTCCAGGCGCTCCAGAATGTCACAGCAGGCCTGGTACAGGGCCTGTCCGGTGGCCGTCGGGTGAAGCTTGCGCCCGATCTGCTCCATCAGTGGCTGGCCCAGACTGTCCTGCAGTTTTTTCAACTGCATGGAAACGGTGGGTTGGGTCAAGTGCAGCTTGCGGGCTGCGGCCGTGTGCCCGCCGCTTTCAATCACGGTCTTGAATATCTGCAACTGTCGCAAGGAAAGCTGGCGAAGCAGGCGTTTGGGCAGGCTCATAGATTTTTATCTATATATAAAATAAAAAAACATGATTTCCATTTATAGCAGAAGGGCTGCACAATGGCCAGCAAGTCTTGCCGTGGCGCCCTATTCAGAACTGGATAGTTTCTGTATTCCGCGGCAAGGGCACAATGAAATTACTGCAACCGACGAGGATGAATCCCATGGCACTTGACCAATCTTCCCGCTATTCCGACCTCAGCCTGAAGGAAGAGGATCTGATCAACGAAGGCAAGCACATTCTGGTTGCCTACAAGATGAAGCCCAAGGCTGGCCACGGCTATCTGGAAGCAGCCGCCCACTTCGCCGCGGAATCTTCCACGGGTACCAATGTGGAAGTTTGCACCACCGATGATTTCACCAAGGGCGTGGATGCGTTGGTCTACCACATCGATGAAGCCAACGAGGACATGCGCATTGCCTACCCGCTGGATCTGTTCGACCGCAATGTGACCGATGGCCGCATGATGTTGGTGTCCTTCCTCACGCTCACCATCGGCAACAACCAGGGCATGGGTGATATTGAATATGCCAAGATGGTGGATTTCTATGTGCCCGAACGCGCCATCCAGCTGTTCGACGGCCCTTCGAAGGATATTACCGACCTGTGGCGCATTCTCGGTCGCCCGGTCAAGGATGGTGGCTACATCGCCGGTACCATCATCAAGCCCAAGCTGGGCCTGCGCCCGGAACCCTTTGCCGAGGCAGCCTACCAGTTCTGGCTGGGCGGTGATTTCATCAAGAACGATGAACCCCAGGGCAATCAGGTCTTTTCCCCGCTGAAAAAGGTGATCCCGCTGGTGGCTGATGCCATGAAGCGCGCCCAGGATGAGACTGGCGAAGCCAAGCTGTTCTCCGCCAATATCACCGCCGATGATCACTATGAAATGTGTGCCCGGGCTGACTTCATTCTGGAAACCTTCGGCCCGGATGCTGACAAGGTGGCCTTCCTGGTGGATGGCTATGTGGGTGGTCCCGGCATGATTACCACCGCCCGCCGTCAGTACCCCAACCAGTATTTGCACTACCATCGTGCCGGCCACGGTGCCGTCACTTCCCCCAGTGCCAAACGGGGCTACACGGCGTTTGTGCTGGCCAAGATGTCCCGTCTGCAGGGGGCTTCCGGTATCCATGTGGGCACCATGGGCTATGGCAAGATGGAGGGAGACAAGGATGACCGCGTGATCGCCTACATGATCGAGCGTGATGAATGCCAGGGTCCGGTCTACTACCAGAAATGGTATGGCATGAAGCCTACCACCCCGATCATTTCCGGTGGCATGAATGCCCTGCGTTTGCCCGGTTTCTTTGAGAATCTGGGTCATGGCAATGTCATCAACACGGCGGGTGGTGGTTCCTATGGCCACATCGACAGCCCGGCCGCTGGCGCCCTTTCCCTGCGTCAGGCTTATGAATGCTGGAAGGCCGGTGCCGACCCCATCGAATTCGCCAAGGAGCACAAGGAATTTGCCCGTGCCTTTGAATCCTTCCCCCATGATGCGGATGCCCTGTATCCGGGCTGGCGTGAAAAGCTGGGTGTGCACAAGTAAAACCGTTGATTGGGGCATGCCGTTGCGGCGTGCCCTGTTCAAGGGGGATCGCCAGGCAAGGCCGGCAGGAAGGCTGGCAAGTTTGTGACCTCTTGCATGGCAAGCCATACGGGCCGGCATTTGCCGGCCCGTATGCATTTTGAGAACATGAGTCCAGGCCCCTCCGTTATGGGGGCGTAAACAATGTCACGGGAGATGAGGATGAGTGAATTACAGGCCTATCAAATTCAAGAAGCGCCTTACTATCAGCCCCAGGGCAATGAAGTGGAGCTGTACGAAACGGCCTATCGGCGTCGCCTGCCGGTGATGATCAAGGGGCCGACCGGTTGTGGCAAATCCCGCTTTGTCGAATACATGGCCTGGAAACTGGGCAAGCCGTTGATTACCGTGGCCTGCAACGAGGACATGACCGCCTCCGATCTGGTGGGGCGCTATCTGCTGGATGCCGATGGCACCCGCTGGCTGGACGGCCCGCTGACCATCGCGGCCCGGCACGGTGCCATCTGTTATCTGGATGAAGTGGTGGAAGCCCGTCAGGATACCACGGTGGTGATTCACCCGCTCACCGATCACCGGCGTACCCTGCCACTGGACAAGAAGGGAGAGCTGGTGCAGGCCCACCCGGATTTTCAACTGGTCATTTCCTATAACCCGGGCTATCAGAGCCTGATGAAAGACCTCAAGCAGTCCACCAAGCAACGTTTTGTGGCCATGGAATTCGACTACCCGGAAACGGCGCTGGAAGTGGAAATTCTTGCCAGCGAGACGGGTATTGCCGCCGATCTGGCGGAAAAGCTGGTCAAGGTCGGCCATGCGGCCCGCAATCTCAAGGGGCACGGGCTGGACGAGGGCATCTCCACCCGTCTGCTGGTGTATGCCGCCATGCTGATCCAGGAAGGCGCGGATCCGGTTTCCGCCTGTCGCATGGCGCTGGTCCGGCCCATTACCGATGACAGCGACATCCGCGCCAATCTGGACCACAGTATCGACATGGCTTTTGCCTGAGCCGGGCCATGTCGCTGAATGAAGAAGAGCTGGCCGGTTTTCGTCAGCGCTTGCAGTGCAACTTCGAACAGATTGATGAAGTCTTCCCGCATCTGCTGATGGGTGCCCGCAACCACCTGAGTGCTGCGGGCCTGGAGGCCTGGCTGGAAGGCGCTTCACTGATCTGCATGATCGGCCGTGGTGTGGAACCGGTGCTGGTCTATCTGGAAGAAATGCCGGAAGTGGCCGGCCAGCTGGGCGAGACCGTGCTGGAACGGGTGGCCCAGGCGGTGTGGAAACTGTCCCGCAGCCCCAATGGCCGGGCCATTCCTCCCTTTCTGCAAGTCATGGCCGAGGTCGCGCGGCGCTTGCGCACCTGTGAGCGGCTGGCGCAATACATGGCGCTGGTTTTCGACATGATGGAACGCACTACCGGTTCCATCCACGGCTTTCATGCCACCCAGCCCAGCCCCGGCCTCCCTCATCTGCTGCGCAACATGCCTTATCTGCTCAGCCAGCTTTCACTGGACGGCTTGCATCGCTGGATCGACTACGGCATCCGCCACTACAGCCATCACCCGCAACGGCAGGAAGCCTATTTTTCCCTCGAACTGGCCGACAGCCGTGCCATGCTGCACAAGGAACGCCAGGGATGTTTGCTACAGGATCACGAAAGAGCTCTGGGTCAATACTTGCAGGCCTTCTGGCAGCAGGATGCCTGGCTGGTGCCCTATTCGGAACACCTGGATGCCCAGACCCATCCCAAACCCTATTTCGATGAAGCGGGCATGCGCGTGCCGGATGTCTACAACGACCGTAACGGTATTTCCGGCCTGGACCGCTACCGCGCCCTGCTGGCCCACATGGCGGCTCACCGGCGCTGGAGCAGCCGGGTGGTGGCGGACAACTACAGCCCCCTGCAGCGCATGGCCATTGAAGTGCTGGAAGACAGCCGGGTGGAATGGCTGGCCATGCGCCAGTGGCCCGGCCTGCATGGGCTGTGGCGCAGCCTGCATCCCCGGCCGGAAGAATCGGCCTGTGACGAATTGCGTTACTCCTGCGTGCGCCATCGCCTGGCCATGTTGTCCTGGGCATTGCTCAACCCGGTGGATCATGGCTACCGGCACGAGGAAATCTGCCGTACCGTGGTGGCCTTTCAACAGGCCATGCAGGAGGACAACACCACCCAGGCCATGGTCAGACTGGCCCTGACCTTTGTTGCCCGTACCCGGGTGCAGGCCGACCAGCAGGCTACAGTCTGGTTCGAGGATACCGAGGTGGACTACCGTGACGACAACCGCCATCTGTGGTTGTTTATCGAGGAAGGGGACGAAGAAGAAGCCTTCGACAAGAAAAAGCGGGAAGTCTCTCCGGAAGAGGCCGAGCGCCTGCCGCCACGGCTCTATCCGGAATGGGATCATCAATCACAGGCCTATCTGCCGGACTGGGTCAGCGTGTACGAAATTCTGCATCCACCGGGAGAGGCGGCCTTCATCGATCGTCTGCTGGAACGCCATTCGGCACTGGCCCGGCGGATGAAGCGCGTGCTGGATCTGCTCAAGCCCCAGGATCATGTACGGGTGCGGTATCAGGAAGAGGGCAGTGAACTGGATCTGGACATTGCCCTGCGTTCCCTGATCGACTATCGCTGCAAGGTACAACCCGACCCGCGCATCAATTTTCGCCTGGAGCACAATCACCGCGACATTGCCGTCACCCTGTTGCTGGATCTTTCCGAATCCCTGAACGAAACCGTACCCGGCAGCGACCAGACCCTGCTGGAACTCAACCAGGAAGCCACCGCCCTGCTGGCCTGGGCCATCGAGCAGTTGGGTGACCGGCTGTCCATCGCCGGTTTTCACTCCAACACCCGACACGAAGTGCGCTATCTGCACATCAAGGGCTTTGGTGAAGCCTGGGACGATACCGTCAAGGCCCGGCTGGCCGCCATGGAAGCCGGCTGGTCCACACGCATGGGCGCGGCCCTGCGCCATGCGGGCAGCCTGCTGGAAAAGCGGCGTGAAGAAAAACGGTTATTGCTGGTGGTGACCGACGGCGAGCCCTCGGATGTGGATGTGCAGGATGAAGAGCACCTGCTTCAGGACGCCCGCAAGGCGGTACAGGAGCTGGGCCAGAAGAACATCCATGTACACTGCATCAGCCTGGACCCGAAAGCCGATGACTATGTACAGAACCTGTTTGGTCGCCAGTATCTGGTGATCGACAAGGTGGAGCGGCTGCCGGAGAAACTGCCGCAGTTATTCCTCAGCCTGACTCGCTAGGCGGGTTCTTCTCCATGCTGCTGGGTGGTTTATCCAGCCAGCGGGTGTCAGCCGCGTGTTTTTCGTTCCGGCTGAACGGGCTTGTTGGCCACGATGTCTTTCAGGGCGCCGGATACATACTTGTGTAATATGCTGGATACCAGTGTCTGGTAGGGTATCCCTTCCTCCAGTGCCCTTCTTTGGAGAGAACGCAAGTCACGACTTGAAATCCGGATATTGATTCGCTTGTCTTTCTTGAAGGTTTCTTCGGCGGCTTTCTGGATCGATGCCTTGCGTTCGGGTGTCAGAACGGATTCAAACGCATCAGCCTCAAAGGCTTCAAGAAGGGCTTTTTCTGCCGGGTCCAAACGGGGTTGGCTCATGGTTTTCCTCCAAGGTACTGCCGGGTGGCTTTTCTGCTGGGAATGATGGTCTTCAGAAAGGTTTTTCTTGGTTTTTCCGCTGTCCCTGCGATTATGTATCTGCGTGCAATTGCTGCTCCAGAGCCTGGCGCACCTCTGCCAGCTTGCCGGCCACCACGGC
>JALWTZ010000058.1 GCA_026993285.1 Lysobacterales bacterium
CGTGGATGCGCTGGCCGGGGAAACCGGCGAAAGCGACACACTGGAACAGGCCGTGGCCGAGCTGGAAGCCAGCGAAACGGAACAACCGCTGAACCTCAGCGAGGACGAACTGTTCGAGATGATCGACAAGCTGGAGGTCAACCCGCCCAAGGAGGAGTGAACACCGGCTTCAACCGGCCTGGGGCAGACCCAGCAATTGCTCCCGCAAGCGGGCAATCCGGTCCCGCAGGCGGGCGGCTTCCTCAAACTCCAGGTTTTCCGCGCAGCGGTACATGGCTTTCTCCAGCCGGGTGATCTCCCGGGCCAGTTCACCCGGGTCCCGCACCACATAAGGCGCGGCCGCCTCCACCGCCTTCCTGCCCTGTACCGGGCGCTTCATCAGCCGGTCTGAAAGGCCGCCCTCCAGCACATCTTCCACCGCCTTGACGATGCTTTGCGGGGTAATGCCATGCTGCTCGTTGTAGCGCAGCTGTTTCTCGCGCCGGCGGGCGGTTTCCGCCAGGGCGCGCTCCATGGAGCCGGTGATCCGGTCCGCATAGAGTATGGCCTTGCCGCGCACATTGCGCGCCGCCCGGCCGATGGTCTGGATCAGTGAGGCCTCGGAACGGAGAAAACCTTCCTTGTCCGCGTCCAGTATGGCCACCAGCGAGACTTCCGGCATGTCCAGCCCTTCCCGCAGCAGGTTGATGCCCACCAGCACATCGAAGGCCCCCTTGCGCAGGTCCTGGATGATTTCCATGCGCTCCACGGTGTCGATATCCGAGTGCAGGTAGCGCACGCGAATGTCGTGGTCGGCCAGGTATTCGGTCAGATTTTCCGCCATGCGCTTGGTCAGGGTGGTCACCAGCACCCGGTCCCCCCATTCGATGCGCTGGCGGATCTCCGACATCACATCGTCCACCTGGGTGGCCACCGGTCGCACTTCCACTTCCGGGTCCACCAGGCCGGTGGGCCGCACCACCTGCTCCACCACCTCGCCACCGGAAAGCTCCAGCTCGTAGGGCCGGGGCGTGGCCGAAACATAGATGGTCCGCGGCTGGCGCGCGGCAAATTCCTCGAACATCAGCGGCCGGTTGTCCAGCGCGGAAGGCAGGCGAAAACCGTAACGGACCAGGTTTTCCTTGCGGGAACGGTCACCCCGGTACATGCCACCGATCTGCGGCACGGTGACATGGGATTCGTCGATGATCAGCAGGGCATCCGGCGGCAGGTAGTCGAACAGGGTGGGTGGCGGCTCGCCCGGTGCCCGGCCGGTGAGATGGCGGGAATAGTTCTCGATGCCCGAGCAATAACCCAGTTCCTGCATCATTTCCAGGTCGAAAGTAGTGCGCTCGCGCAGGCGCTGAGCTTCCACCAGGCGGTTCTCCCGCTGCAGCACCTCCAGCCGTTCCGCCAGTTCCTCGCGGATGCTGTCGATGGCCGCCAGCACCCGTTCCCGCGGAGTAACATAGTGGCTTTTCGGGTAGACCACCGCCCGTGGCACCCGCTCCACCACCTCGCCGGTCAGCGGGTCGAACCAGGACAACTGCTCCACCTCGTCGTCGAACAGCTCGATACGCAGGGCGTAGCATTCCGAATCCGCCGGGAAGACATCGATGACCTCGCCACGCACCCGGTAACTGCCGCGCACCAGTTCCACTTCATTGCGGGTGTACTGCATTTCCGCCAGCTTGCGCAGGATGCTGCGCTGCTCGATCAAGTCGCCCCGGTCCAGGTGCAGCACCATGGAGAAATACAGTTCCGGATCGCCCAGGCCGTAGATGGCCGATACCGTGGCCACGATGAGCACATCCTTGCGCTCCATCAGCGCCTTGGTGGCTGACAGGCGCATCTGCTCGATGTGCTCGTTGATGCTGGCATCCTTCTCGATGAAGGTGTCGGTGGCCGGCACATAGGCCTCCGGCTGGTAGTAGTCGTAGTAGGAAACGAAATACTCCACCGCGTTGTGTGGAAAAAAGGCCTTGAACTCGCCGTAGAGCTGGGCGGCCAGGGTCTTGTTGTGGGCCATCACCAGCGTGGGTTTCTGGATGGCCTGCACCACATTGGCCATGGTGAAGGTCTTGCCCGAGCCGGTGACCCCCAGCAGGGTCTGGTGCGCCAGCCCGGCTTCCAGGCCGGCCACCAGCTTTTCGATGGCCTCCGGCTGGTCACCAGCCGGCGCGTAGGG
>JALWTZ010000059.1 GCA_026993285.1 Lysobacterales bacterium
TGGATGTAATACCGGATCAAGTCAGATCCACCAGCGTGCGGCCAAAACTGTTGCCGGCCAGCATGTCCTCGAATACCGCGTCCAGGCCCTCCAGGTTCACCGTGCGGGTGTGGATCTGGTCCAGATGCGCCGGCTTCCACGGCCCGGCCAGCTTGTCCCACAGCAGGCGGCGCAGTTCCATCGGCGTTCCGCTGGAATTGATGCCCAGCAGGCTCACGCCGCGAATGATGAAGGGCATGACCGTGGTGTGCAGCTCATGGCTGGCGGTCAGGCCGCAGCTGGCCACACTGCCCCAGGGCTGGATGTGTTTCAGCAGGCCGGCCAGTATCGGGCCACCGCAGTTGTCGATGGCCCCTTGCCAGCCGGTAGTTTCCAGCAGCTTGTAGCCCCAGTCGATGTCCTGCCGGGCCAGGCACTGGCTGGCGCCCAGTTTCTGCAGAAAGTCGAAACGGTCCAGCTTGCCGGTGAGGGCGCTGACGGTATAGCCGGCCTGGCTGAGCAGGTCCACCGCCAGCATGCCCACGCCACCGGTGGCGCCGGTGACCAGCACGCTGCCCTTGTCCGGCTGCAGGCCGTTTTGCTCCATGCGGTAGAGCGAAAGGGCGGCGGTAAATCCGGCGGTGCCGATGATCATGGCTTCTTTCAGGCTCAGGCCATCGGGCAGGGGGATCAGGTTGTCCACCGGCACGCGCTGGTAGGGGCTGTAACCGCCGTCCAGGGTTTCGCTGAGGCCGGAGCCGGTGATCAGTACCGGATCACCCGGCCGGAAATCGGCCACTTCGCTTTCCAGTACTTCACCGGCCAGATCGATGCCGCCGATCAGCGGGAAACGCCGCAGGATGCGCCCCTGGCCACTGCCGGCCAGCGCGTCCTTGTAGTTGACGCTGGAATAGCGCACCCGCACCAGTACCGGATGCGCTCCCAGATCGTCCAGCGTCAGTTCACGCAGGTGGCCGCGCGCGCCTTGTTCGCCTTCTTCCACCCGGTAGGCGGTGAAGCGCTCACTCATCGGCGGTTGGCCTTGTGAATGGCGCGGTTGTCCACCGCCAGTGCCGCTTCGTGCATGGCTTCGGACAGGGTGGGGTGGGCGTGCACGATGCGGGCCAGGTCCTCACTGCTGCCGGCGAATTCCATGGCCACCACCGCTTCGGCGATCAGCTCGGAAGCCTGCGGACCAAAGATATGCACGCCGAGGATACGGTCGGTTTCCGCGTGGGCCAGCATCTTCACCAGCCCCTGTTGCTCGCCCATGGCCAGGGCACGGCCAGTGGCGGCGAAGGGGAAGCTGCCGGTGCTATAGGGAATGCCCGCTGCTTTCAGCTCGGCTTCGGTCTTGCCGGCCCAGGCAATTTCCGGATGGGTGTAGATCACCCAGGGAATGTGGTCGAAATCCACATGAGGCTTTTGCCCGACAATGCGCTCGGCCACGGCAATGCCTTCCTCCGAGGCCTTGTGCGCCAGCATGGGGCCGCGAACCAGGTCGCCTATGGCCCAGACGCCATCCACACCCGTGCGGCACAGGTCATCCACCACCACCTGGCCGCGTTCGTTCACTTCCACGCCACAGCCTTCGGCCAAAAGCCCTTCGGAAGCCGGCTTGCGACCCACGGCCACCAGCAGGTAGTCGAACTTGAACTGTTCGGCCTTGCCGCCCACTTCCACATCCACATTCACGCCACGGCTGTGGGCCTTGGCGGCAGTGACCTTGGCACCCAGGCGGATGTCCAGGCCCTGTTGCTTGAAAATACGCGCGGCCTGCTTGCGGATGTCGGCATCCGCCGGGGGCAGCAGGGTATCCATGGCTTCCAGTATGGTCACTTCCGTGCCCAGGCGGCGCCAGACCGTGCCCATTTCCAGGCCGATGACACCGGCACCGATGATGCCCAGTTTCCTGGGAATCTTCTCCAGATTGAGGATGTCGGCATTGTCGAGAATGCGCTTGTGATCGAAGGGCAGGAAGGGCAGTTCCACCGGCACGGAACCGGCGGCCAGAATCACCTGCTTGCAGGCCAGGGTTTCCGCCTTGCCGTCATGCGGGCTGTAACGCACCTGCCCCTGACCCAGCAGCTGGCCAAAGCCGGGCAGGTGGGCAACCTTGTTGGCCTTGAACAGCTGGGCGATACCGCCGGTCAGCTGGCTGACAATGCCATCCTTGCGCTGCACCATGGTGGCGGCATCCATGCTGGCCTTGCCGACGGTAATGCCGTGGGCTTCCAGGTGGGCCAGCTGTTCAAAATGGTGCGAGCTGTCCAGCAGGGCCTTGGAGGGGATGCAACCTACATTCAGGCAGGTTCCGCCCAGTGCCGGTTTTTTCCCGCTCTTGTCCATGCCGGCGTCGATACAGGCGGTTTTCAGGCCCAGCTGGGCGCAGCGTATGGCCGCCACATAGCCGCCGGGGCCGCCGCCGATGACAATCACATCATATTCTTGTGCCATGGTTTACCTCACAGGTTGAGCAGCAGGCGGTGGGGGTCTTCCAGCGCGTTCTTGATTTCCACCAGAAACAGCACCGCGTCCTTGCCGTCGATGATGCGGTGATCATAGGTCAGGGCGATGTACATCATGGGCCGGGCGACGATTTCGCCGTCCACCACCATGGGCCGTTCCTTGATGGCATGCATGCCGAGGATGGCGCTTTGCGGCGGGTTGATGATGGGGGTGGAGAACAGGGAGCCAAACACGCCACCGTTGGTGATGGTGAAGGTGCCGCCCTGCAGGTCTTCCAGCTTGAGGCCACCTTCGCGCGCCTGTTTGGCGTAACTGGCAATCTGCCCTTCGATTTCTGCCAGGGTCATTTCACCGGCATTGCGCAGGATGGGCACCACCAGCCCCTTGTCGGTGGCCACGGCAATGCCGATGTCCTGGTAGCCGTGGTAGATGATGTCATCCCCGTCCACCGAGGCATTGACGATGGGGTGCTTGCGCAGGGCTTCCGCCGCGGCCTTGACGAAAAAGGACATGAAACCCAGCTTGACGCCGTGTTTCTTTTCAAAGGCTTCACGGTATTGCTTGCGAATGGCAATGACGGTGCTCAGATCCACCTCGTTGAAGGAGGTGAGCATGACGGTATTGCGCTGGGATTCCTGCAGCCGTTCGGCAATGCGCTTGCGCAGGCGGGTCATGGGTACGCGGTCTTCGGGCCTTGCACCGCTGATGGCCACGGTTTCCACTGGCAGATTGCCCGCGGGCGCCGGGCGATCACTACCGACACTACCGGTTTCACGTTCCTTGATGGCGTTGAGCACATCTTCCTTGATGATACGCCCGCCACGGCCCGTGCCCTGGATGGTCGCGGGGTCGATATCGTTTTCTTCCAGCAGCTTGCGTACCGCGGGGCTGTAATCCCCTGCCGGGGCTTGCGTTGCGGGTTCCGCGGCCGGTGTTTCGGGGGTGCTGGCGGTTTTTTCGGCAGCCTGGCTGGTTGTACGCTTGCCTTCGGCCTGTTCGTCCAGCACACCCAGTACCTGCCCGCTGGTAACCACATCACCTTCGGCAAAGGCCTGGGATTGCAGGACCCCATCGGCTGGCGCAGGGACTTCCAGCACCACTTTGTCGGTTTCCAGATCCACCAGATTTTCATCCCGCTGGACAAAATCACCCGGTTGCTTGTGCCAGGTGGCGACGGTGGCGTCACTGACCGATTCAGGAAGAACCGGAACCTTGATTTCAATGCTCATCTTGTTTCCCGTGTTGTCAGGTTTAGTTGTTTGCGGTCATGGTGCCGGTACCCAGTGTCAGGGCTTCACGCACCAGTTTTTCCTGTTGTTGCACATGGATGCCGTAGCTGCCTACCGCCGGCGAGGGAGAACGCCGGCGACCGCAGTACCAGAATTCGGCCCCTTCGGGCTTGATGGCAAACAGGTGGTGTTTGATCTGGTACCAGGCACCCTGGTTGCGGGGTTCTTCCTGACACCAGGCCATTTCTTTCAGGTTGGGATAGCCGTCCACGATGGATTGCAGTGCCTCTCTGGGGAAAGGGTAGAGCTGTTCCACGCGTACGATGGCAATATTTTCCAGGTTATGCTGATGGCGGTACTCCAGCAGATCGTAATAGACCTTGCCGGAGCAGAAGACCACCCGTTCGACTGTCTCCGGTTTCTGGATGCTCTGGTCGGGGATCACTTCCTGAAAACGCCCATTGGCCAGTTCGTCCAGAGTGGAGATGGCGGATTTGTGCCGCAGCAGGCTCTTGGGGGTGAATACGATCAGCGGCTTGCGATAGTTGCGAATGGTTTGCCGGCGCAGCAGGTGGAAGATCTGTGCCGGTGTGGTGGGCATGCACACCTGCATGTTGTATTGGGCGCAGAGTTGCATGTAGCGTTCCACCCGTGCCGAGGAGTGTTCCGGGCCCTGACCTTCGTAGCCATGGGGCAGGAACAGGGTCAGGCCGCACAGGCGGCCCCACTTGGCTTCGCCGGAACTGATGAACTGGTCGATGACCACCTGGGCGCCATTGGCGAAATCGCCGAACTGGGCTTCCCAGATCACCAGCGTGCGCGGGTCTGCCGTGGCATAACCGTATTCAAAAGCCATGACCGCTTCTTCCGACAGCAGGGAATTGATGACGGTGAAATGATGCTCGTCGTCTTCCAGTTGTTTCAGGGGGGTGAAGGTACCGGGAGCATCCTGGTTGTGCAGCACGGCATGGCGGTGAAAGAAAGTACCGCGTTCACTGTCCTGCCCGACCAGCCGGATGGAGTATTCATCACGCAACAGCGTGGCATAGGCCAGGGTTTCGGCAAATCCCCAGTCCATGGGGATTTCCCCTTTGGCCATGCGCATCCGGTCCTTGATGATGCGGGCCACCCGATTGTGCAAGCGGAAATTATCCGGGATTTCGGTCAGTTTCAGCCCCAGTTCCGTACAGGTTTCCACCGGTACGCCGGTATCCACATCCGGGCCGGGGCCGTCCACATCCTGCAGGTAGGGAGACCAGTCCACTGCCGAACGGGGCTTGGGCGCATCTTCCACGATCTCGGCGACCGTTTTGCCGTCATCCAGTGATTGCCGGTATTCGGCGACAATACGTTCCTGTTCTTTCAGTGGCACAAGGCCCATGCTGTCCAGGTATTCCCCGTAAATCTGGCGTGGGGTGGGGTGTTTGCGGATGGCCTGGTACATCATGGGCTGGGTGGCGGCGGGCTCATCGGCCTCGTTGTGACCGTGGCGGCGGTAGCCGATCAGGTCAATGACCACATCCTTCTTGAAGGTGCGGCGATAATCCGCAGCCAGTTCGGTAACAAATTTGACGGCTTCCGGGTCGTCGGCATTTACATGGAAGATGGGTGCCTGCACCATCTTGGCCACTTCGGTGCTGTAGAGGGTGGAACGGCTGTCCAACGGGTTGGAAGTGGTGAAACCGATCTGGTTGTTGACGATGATATGCAGGGTGCCGCCAATGTGGAAACCGCGTGCCTGCGACATGTTGAACAGTTCCATGACCACGCCCTGGCCGGCAAAGGCGGCATCACCGTGAATGAGCACGGCCATGGTTTCCTTGCGTTCGTAATCCCTGCGCCGGATGATGCGTGCCTTGGTGGAGCCGGCCACCACCGGGTTGACAATCTCCAGGTGGGACGGGTTGAAGGCCAGGGCTACATGGAGATTGCCGCCAGGCGTACGGATATCCGAGGAGAAGCCCATGTGGTATTTCACGTCCCCGGAGTGGGCCGGGTCGTCGACCGACAGGGTCTTGCCTTCAAATTCATCGAACAACAGCTTGGGGGATTTGCCAAGAATGTTGACCAGTACATTCAAGCGCCCCCGGTGCGCCATGCCCAGCACCAGTTCGCGGATGCCATTTTCTCCCTCGTGCTGCAGCAGTTCGTGCAGCAGGGGAATCAGGCTGTCACAGCCTTCCAGGGAAAAGCGTTTCTGCCCCACGTACTTGGTGTGCAGGTATTTTTCCAGCCCCTCGGCAGCGGTGAGCCTTTCCAGCAACCGCCTGCGCTGTTCCACCGACAGATTGAAATGGCCGAGGTTGCTTTCAATGCGCTCCTGAATCCAGCGTTTTTCCTCCGTGTTGGTGATGTGCATGTACTCATAGCCGATATGATGGCAGTAGATGCGTTCCAGGGTCTGGATCAGGGCACGCAGGGTCATGCGCTCGGCACCCATGAAACTGCCCACGCTGAATTCCTCATCCATGTCGCTTTCGCTCAGGCCGTGGAATGCCGGATCCAGGTCTTCCGGTCGCCAGGCTTCATGCAGCTTGAGTGGATCCAGATCCGCTGCCTGATGCCCACGAAAACGATAGCCGTTGATCAGGCGCAGGACAGCGGCCTGTTTTTCGGAAGCGCCACAGTCAACGGATTGGCTGCCGACCGTTGCAGGGCGGAGATCGCGGTAGCTTTCCAGAATGCTTGAATGCGGTGGGTGCTGACGGTCCTTTTCATCCGTCCAGCGTTGGAAAATCTGTTGCCAGGATTCGGAAACTTGATTCGGGGTTTTCAGCCAGGTTTCGTAGAGGGCTTCCACATAATTGGCATTGCTGCCCGAGAACGGGGATTGGGCGTACGCTTCTTCCAGCTTTGTGCTCACGGATAGGCCTTTGTAAGGGTAATAAACAGAGCTTGCAATTCGGCCGATTATATACCCCTTTCGGGAGAGCAGAAAGGGATTGCACACGCTTTTTTCCGCCTTTTTCACGGCTGCTGAAACGGGGGATCCAAAGGGGGAGCCGGCTTGTGGTTTTGTTTGTATTTCTGTGGGAGAAAAGCCCCGTATTTTGTTTGGCGACAAGCGGGTTAAAGGCTGATTCTGCGCAGCCAGGGGTCTGGCTGGGCGTGTTCCCAGCATTCATTGAATCGTTCCTGCCACAGAGTGGCTTCCCGTTCTCCTGCCATGTGCAGTGGTGCGTTTTCATCCTTTTGCAGCAAGAGTCGTTGCTGGTCGGTCAGGATGAGCCACAGGGGTTGTACACATCGGTCAGGTGCGCTCAGGCGGGCCTGAATGATACTGGGCAGGCGCTGGATCAATGGAATCAGGCGGTGGCCGTTTCGGGCAATGATTTCGGTGTTGCGGTTGAGCAGGCGAATCCGGCTGTGCTGGCCACGTGTGGCGATCTGCTGCAGGCTTTCAATGATTGCCGGCTGGTCCAGCATGCCTGGCAGGAGATCTTCAGCCAGGATGTCCACCTGCCAGCGGGCTTGTTGCAGGCATTGCGCCAGTTGCTGCCGTATTTCGGCAGGAGAGGGATTCATGCATCATCTCCCAGTGCATAAAGCCCCCTGGCATGGAGTGTGGCCAGATGATTTTGTGTTGCAGCTTCGAGATGGTTCCACAGCTTGAGATCAACACAATGGTTGGAAGCAAGGGTTTGTGCATCCTTATTCGGCAGTAGCAGCGCTTCACCGGCGATGAACAGCATCTGTTCATGCCAGAGGGTACGGGCCCAGGGCGCGCGGAACAGGGCATGACCGGTTGCCAGTGCTTGTTGCAGGGCGTGGCTATCCAGGGGGTTTTCTGCCGGAGCCGGCCAGTGGTTGGCGGTACCGGTCAACCATTTCCCCAGCCAGGGAATCCATGCATCATCGGTTTGTCGCAGGAGTCTGTCCAGGTTTTTTCGGAACAGGCTGATGTGGTCCGGACCCAGTTGCCACGGGTTTTCACAGGGGGGTAATTCAGGGTCACGCAACAACGCATCTGCCGGCAGGGTTTCGGCAATGTGCTCGGCATAAGCGGTGACCAGGTCCGCCAGTGCCGGCGCGCGCATACCCAAGGACCAGGTCATGGCCGGTTCCAGGGCCACGCCGTAGTGCGGGATGCCAGGAGGCAGGTAGAGCAGGTCACCGGGCTGGGTGATCCATTCCTGTTCCGCTTCAAAACGGGCCAGGATGGCCAGCTCGTGTTCCGGTAACAGATCCGGGTTTTCCTCTGGCGCGGCGATTTGCCAGCGGCGGCGGCCCGGCCCCTGCAGCAGGAAGACGTCGTACTGGTCCAGGTGCGGGCCGACCGAACCACCCGCCGTGGCATAGCTGACCATGACATCATCCACCCGCCAGCGGGGGATGAAATCGATCAGCTGCAGCAGCTGTTCGGTTTCCGCGTGCCACTGGTCCACGTCGGTGACCAGCAGGGTCCAGTTTTCTTCCGGCAAGCGGCTGAAGTCTTCTTCCTGGAAGGGGCCACGGCGCAGTTGCCAGCGGTGTTGTTCGGGGTCGTGCAATACGATGCGACTGTCGGCCAGTTCTTCACAGGCCAGACCGGCCAGTTCATCCGCTTCCAGGGTGCCGCTGAAACCGGGCAGGGCGTTGGGTACGAACAGGGGCTTTTTCTGCCAGTATTCGTTCATGAAATCCCGGGCGGTGAGCCCGCCCAGGAAAGCCAGAGGCTGGTCAGGATTCATCGAACCGCTGTTGCAACGCATGGGCCTGTTCCGCGGCATTGCCGGTGTAACGGGCCGGTGTCAGTGCCAGCAGGGCCTCACGGGCGGCGGGTGGCAGCTCCAGGCCTTCGACAAATTCACGAATGGTTTCCGCGTTCATGGCCTTGCCGCGCGTCAGGGCCTTGAGTTGTTCATAGGGATTGGGCAGGCCGTGGCGGCGCATCACGGTCTGAATGGCCTCGGCCAGCACTTCCCAGGATTGTTCCAGATCCTCGGCCAGACGGTGTTCGTTGCATTCCAGCTTGCCCATGCCCTTGTCCAGGGATTGCAGGGCGATGAGGCTGTAACCAAAGGCCAGGCCGATGTTGCGCAGTACGGTGGAATCGGTCA
>JALWTZ010000060.1 GCA_026993285.1 Lysobacterales bacterium
TTGTCCAATGCCGAATATCTGCCCGATCCATGAACCCCACAAGCTTTCAGATCCGCAGTACCCGCCTGAACCTGTGGCTGCCCATGATCGTCGCACTGGGTATTTTGATGATCATTGCGCTCTACAGCTTTATTGAAATCCGGGACGAAATCGACAGAGTCCACAGTGATGCAACCCGCACCATCCGGCTGACCGCCTCACAACTGACCGCGCCGATCCGGCGCGCACTGGAAGCCGGGGAAGAGGACAACCTCAAGGCGCTGATCAGCAGCCTGGTCTTACACGACCAGATCGATCTGGCCCTGCTCGCGGACGAACAGCTCAACATCTTGGAAGGCAGTCGTACGCCCTGATTGGCCAGCCATTGACCCGTCTGTATGACCCCCTGCCTTCCCTGCAGCCCCTGCAACAGACTCCCGTGCAAATCCTTCCGGGCAAACATGGCCTGCTGGGCGTGATCAACATTCCGTACCTGCCGGCCGGCAGCGACCGGCAGGACATGCGCAATGCCTCGCTCTGGCTGGAGGTGGATACCAAACGCAGTCGCAACCAGGTGATTGCCGAAGCCGCGGAGCGCCTGGTACCCACTTCCCTGCTGGGTTTGTTGATTCTGGCCAGCCTGCTGCTCTGGCTGCGCCGCAAGGTGACCCGGCCACTGAACCAGCTGGCTTCAGCCAACGAGCGCCTGGCGGACGGCGACCTGGGCCTGCGGCTGGACATCTCGGGCCAGGGTGAAATTGCCCGGCTGGCCACTGCCATGCAGACCATGGTGAGCCAGATTCGCGAGACCATCCACGCATTGCAAACCAGCGAGGAGCGATTGTCCGTCACCCTGGACTCCATAGGCGATGCGGTACTGGTCACCGACATTCATGGCCTGGTTACCCGCTTGAACCCCCCGGCCGAGGCACTCACCGGCTGGCGTGAAAGTGAAGCACTGGGCCGGCCGGTGATCGAAATCTTTCACATTGTCAATGCCGAGACGCGGGAGCCGGCCGAACACCCGGTGGGCCGGGTCCTGCGTGAAGGCGTGGTCGTAGGCCTGGCCAATCACACCACGCTGATCTCCAGAACCGGTACGGAATACCAGATTGCCGACAGTGCCGCGCCCATACGCGACAACGACGGACAAACCCTCGGCGTCATCATGGTGTTCCAGGATGTCACCGACCGCTACCGGATGGAATCGGAACTGCGCAAGATCCACCAGCGCCTGCAGGCCATCCTGCAATCCCTGCCCGATCCGTGCTTTATTCTGGATGAACGGGGCCGTTATCTGGAAATTCTCGGTGGTTCGGATGAACTGCTGGTGGCCAACCGCAACCAGTTGCTGCACAAGCGGGTGGAAGAGATCCTGTCGAAAAGAGAGGCAGCGCCCATTCTGGCCGCCATTCAAAAAACCCTGCAAACCGGCCAGACCCTGCGACTGGAGTACAGCCTGCCCACCCTCTCCGGGAAACGCCATTTTGAAGGCTCTGTAGCGCCCATCCCCCTGGAAGAAAAGGGAATGGGCGTAATCTGGCTGGCCCGTGACAAGACCGAGCAGAAGGAAGCGGAGAAACGCCTGCATCACCTGGCCTTCTACGACGCGCTGACCGGCCTGGCCAACCGGAAAATGGTGGGCCAGCATATCAAGCAGGCGCTGGCCCGGGCCCGGCGGCTGAACTACCATGCCGCCATCCTGTTCATTGACATTGACCACTTCAAGGATTTCAACGACTCGCTGGGCCACTCGGCCGGCGACCAGGTGCTGTGCCACATCGCCAAACAGATTCAACAGGCCATTCGCATCGGCGATCTGGCCGCCCGCTTTGGTGGAGACGAGTTTGTGGTCATTGTCGAGGACCTGGGCTCCACCCTGGATGAGGCCTCGGCCCATGCCGAACAGGTGGCCAGCAAGATCCGCCAACTGCTGGAACAACCCCTGTTACTGGATGAAGTCGAACATTTCATCAGTATCAGCCAGGGCATCACCCTTTTTCCCCAGCCCGGCAGGGAAAAACAGGCCCTGGATGCGGAAACCCTGCTGAAACAGGCCGACATGGCCATGTTCAAGGCCAAACAATCCGGCCCCAACCAGATTCGCTTCTTTGCCGCGGAAATGCAGCATGCGGCCGAAGCCCGGCTGAAACTGCAGCGCGAGCTGCATCTCGC
>JALWTZ010000061.1 GCA_026993285.1 Lysobacterales bacterium
CTGGTGGACAAGGCCGACACCCTGGGCCTGACTGTGCCGGAGATGACGGTACTGCTGGGCGGTATGCGCGCCCTGGCCGCCAACACCGGAAACAGCCGCCATGGCGTGCTGACCCGTCGTCCTGGTGTGTTGAGCAACGATTTCTTCGTCAACCTGCTGGATATGTCCACCCGCTGGGTGCCGGATGCCACACCCGGCGTTTACAAGGGGCTGGAACGCGGCAGTGACAAACAACGCTGGACAGCTACCACGGTGGATCTGATCTTCGGCGCCAATTCGGAGCTGCGCGCGGTGGCGGAAGCCTATGCGGCCGATGACGCCGGCCGCCAGTTTGTGGATGACTTTATCCGCGCCTGGGTCAAGGTGATGAACAACGGTCGTTGAACCCAATCCCAACAGAAGGCCCGCCTCGGCGGGCCTTCATATCGACCATGCAGCCGTCATATTCACGCTAGGATTCACAACGGCTAATGAATCATAAAACGCAACCGGCTATTGTTTTTGCCAACGCAATTAAAGTATAATAGTCGCTGTTGACGGGCTTCGACAGCCATACAACGTTTTCTATAAAGCATTCTCTACGGCGCTATTCATCACATGTCATTCTGATCGCTGAACAAATGGTGTTTACCGAGGGTTTTCGAGCCTGATTTCAGGCTTGGAGCTTGCACTCGGCAGATGCCTTGGGTTTCAGCGACAAGCTTCTTCGGCATTCTGTCTGTGTAAACGGTTTTCTGAATGAAATACAACGGTTTGCGCTTTGTGCTGTCTGTTGGTTTCTGCCAGCGTGGCCGAGTTGTTCTTTCAGCTTTTTAAGAAAACCATCCATCCTGAAACCGGTAGACACTGACACATGGTTTTCCATGTGTCATGGATTCAGTTTGTCTATTGATTGTTAAACCAGATGGAGAATGACATGCACAACTATCTCAATTTGCCAAAGTTCAATGCCTTTTATGTGGACCTTGAAGGTAATCATGTATTAGCGGCACAAAGCGATGATTTAGATGAGTTAATTAAATCTGTAGAAGCTCTAGAAGAGGCTAAGGGCAGGCCGGTTCTTGTTTACAATGAGTTCGGTAGCTATGTAAAAGTTAGAACCAATCAGGGAGAGTGGAAAAGCCTGGTTAGAGTCGAAATCGAATAATCTCCAACGTGCCTGTTCAGGAAGTGCTGCATGTTCACTCATTAGGAGTGGGCATGCAGCCACCGGAACGGCGGTGTGAAATGACTGGCGGGTTGTTCACACAACCAGATTAACGAACAGGAGAAAAGGGATGGCAAAAAGAAACCGTAAAAACCGCAAGTGGGCCAATAAAAAACACGCAAAACCAGAGGATTCCTGGCTGGTCTATGCCGTGGAGTGGGAAGAATGGGATGATCCGGATTTCGGCCCCCGGCATGAGGGCTACAGCCTGCATCTAAGCAAGGAAGAAGTTCAGAAGTACGTCCGGCACATGGAATCACTTTATCCAGCAAGCAGTGATACTTCCTTCATGCCACTGAGCACAAGCGTGATCCACAGCAGGAAGTACCACGAAATGGCCAGGGAAGCCGGCAGACGTGGAAAAGTTGCCTGGATATGGTCTTTATGAGGGGCTTCCAGGGCACCGCAGGGCCAGTCACTAATCGATCCGTTTGAAATAGTAGGTCTCGCCGTTGGCGGTCAGGGCCAGGGCAGGGCGGCCATCGTAATCGAATACGGAAAACTGTCGCTGCTCCACCGTGCCGTCGTCCCAATTCAGGTACAGGGTTTCACCCTCGGTTCGCCAGCGGCCATAGTAGACCGGCCCGTCACCGCCGCCTCGCAGGGATACACCGGCAGTACCACCGGCAATCACCGTGCCTGAACCCCAGGCCACGGTACCATCGGCGGAGAAAACCCATTTACTGCTGGTTTCCAGATAGATGCCATTGCTGGCATTCCTGCGGTTCATCCAGGCGCCCACCAACTCCATGGCCAGGTTGCCCTGACCCTGTGTGGTGGCATCGTGGGAATGTTCCTGTGCTGGGGTGGAGTCGCCGGTCAGCCGCAGGCTTTGGGCCAGCGCAAGCGCGGCCTGACGATAGCGGGGGAACAGGCTTTCCGGGCTGGCAGCCACCAGCAGTACCGCACCCTGGCCCTGGGTGTTCAACATCAGCATGATGGCCTT
>JALWTZ010000062.1 GCA_026993285.1 Lysobacterales bacterium
CCGTCCTGCAAGCGCACGGTTTTGCCGTGTAGCGCATGCAGGCGGTTGTAGGTGGCTTGCAAACCCGCAAAGGATCGGGCTTCTGCCTGCAACAGGGTTTGCAGCATGGCACAGGCCAGTTCGGCTGCCAATGCATTGCGATCCACCCGCCCATATTGGGCCAGGCCGGCCATGGGCAGGCCTGGGTTGGGGAGGGCATGATCCAGTGGGTACAGGTTCAAGCCCAGCCCCGCTGTGACCGTTACCGGCCCTTCCATTTCTCCCTCCAGGGACAGTAGCAAGCCCCCCAGCTTGTGCAGCTGACCATCCTGCCAGCAAACCAGATCATTAGGCCATTTCAGGGCCGTGACTGCCAAACCGTTGTGGTGCAGGGTTTGCGCCAGCCGGATGCCCATCTGCAGGGGCAGGGTTTGCAGGGCCGGCATGCCCGTCGGCAGTTGTGCGGCAACCGAGAGCACCAGGCTGGCTCCAGGGCAGCTGTACCACTGCCGGCCCCGGCGACCACGACCATCGGTTTGCCATTCGCAGAACACGGCAACCGGTGCCTGGGCTTGTCGCAGCAAACGCGTGGCTTCCAGCTGGGTTGATGCACATTGCCAGCAGGTTTTGACCTGTGTTTGCGGGAGTGTTTGTTGGATCTTCCGCAGTAGGTTTTCCGGTTGCAGCGGCTGCATGGGGTATGCCAGCCGGTAGCCGGCTCTGGGCTGGTGCTGGATCGGCAGGCCGGCATCTTCCAGTGTGTGGATCTGTTTCCAGATGGCCGCCCGTGTCACACCCAGTTGCCGGGCCAGGGCTGAACCGCTGTGTAACCGGCCATCGGCCAGCAGGTGAAACAGGC
Organism: Lysobacterales bacterium; assembly: GCA_026993285.1. Lineage (GTDB taxonomy): Bacteria > Pseudomonadota > Gammaproteobacteria > Xanthomonadales > S139-57 > S139-57. Next base: position 839 of record JALWTZ010000062.1, read on the forward strand.
GGGCACTCAGCGGCGGGTCGGCTTGGTTCATGTCAAAGTGCCGGTTCCTGCCCCTGTGCCAGCCGGCGGATATTGGCGCGGTGGGCAAGGAGAATCCACAGAATGGTGAGGCCGGCCCCCCAGAACTGGCAGTCCAGTTGGTCGGCGGGCACCGTCAACAGGCTCAGGGGGTAATAAAGCAACAGGGCCAGCAGGGAAGCCACACTGCTGCGCCGGGTGAGGAATAGTACAGGCAATACCAGCAGGAACACCACTACAGTGATTTGTGGCTGCATCCAGGCCACACCACCGATGAAAGCAGCCATGCCCTTGCCACCGCGGAAGGCGTAGAACACCGGAAAGATATGCCCCAGTACCACAGCCAGCAACCACAGCCAGTTGAGGCAGAGTGGTGTCAGGCCGGTTTCGGGGTGCAGGTTCTGGCCGATGGCCAGGGCCAGGCCGGCCTTGCCGGCATCCAGCAGAAAGACACCCGCGGCCGGCCAGCGCCCATGCATGCGCAGTACATTGGTGCTGCCGGCATTGCCCGAACCGATGGTGCGGGGATCGGTCCAGCCCAGCCAGCGGGCCAGCAGCAGGCTGGCGGGCATGGAGCCGATCAAATACATCATCAGGCTCGAGATCAGGAGATTTATCATGCATTTTCACCAGAAAGTGGTGGAATGAACCAAATGGCTTTGCCCGTTAGGCGGAAAACACCGGTGGTTTGAGGGGGGAAGTTTGGCACGGTTCCTGCTCGGTGGTAAAGTGTTCATCCCGACAAATGATGAACGATACGGAATGGTTCATTCTTTGTTTTCATGGCCGGGTGCAGGCTTGCTGCATATCGGGCCGGAAGGAGGTCAAACATGTTCAAACAGTTGCGAAACTGGCTGGTGCTGACACTGTTGCTGCTGGCAGGCTGGACCGGCCTGGTAGCCCGTTTTGCGCCGCAGGTCGAGGCGGAGCTGGGTGTGCAGCGTTCCCTGATGATTCTGTTGCCGGCTGCCTGGCGAGACTGGAAGCCAAGCATGCCTGGTACCCAGCGCCTGTAGCTTTCCTCGTTTTCGTCTTTCATCGGTTTCATCAAAAAGCCCGGCAAACTTGCCGGGCTTTTTGATGGCTGTGAACATCCTTGTTCACTGCTGTGCCGTTCAGGGTTCGATGGTGTCGGACAGTTGTACCAGAGGTACATCGGTCTTCTGCCAGCTTTTGCCATCGCTGCCCAGATATTGCACATTCACCGTCACCCGGCTGTTGCTGGAGCCCACGCTCTGTGGTGTGCTCAGTTGCAGATCCAGTGTGCCGGCATCGCTGAATTGCAG
>JALWTZ010000063.1 GCA_026993285.1 Lysobacterales bacterium
TGGGACGGCTTCGGGGGCAACAGCTGGACCATCGTCACCGACCCCGACCGTGACGGTTTTGTCTGGGCCGCCCAGGGGGAGGAGGAAGAAACCGCATCCGTGCTCCTGTTCAGCAACAACCGGGCCGGCAGCGACTGCCAGCAATGGACGGTGGTGGGCAACGGCCTGCCGGCAGCGCCCCTGCTGGGCCTGTCCCTGGACAACAGCTATGCCAGCGGCCCGAAAACGCTGTATGTCACCGCCCAGGGCGATGTCTACCGCAGCACGGATGATGGCATCAACTGGCGGCAGGTATTCAGCAACGGCGGCATGCGCACCACTGCGGTCGCCCAGGATGGCAGCGTCTATGCGGGTGGTGAGTTTGGCATCTATCGCGCGGATGACGGGCAGAATTTTTCCGTCAACCTCAGCCTGCCGGCAATGATCGGCAGCATCAACGACCTGCCGCTGATCGACCAGTGGCATGGGGTCAGTGACATCCTGCCCAACCCCGGCATCAATTTTCCCGACCGGGTCTATGCCGTGGTGCATGGCGTGGGCGTGTACAAAAGCGAAAACCGGGGCGCACAGTGGCAGCTGATCCTGAGCGACCCCCTGGCCTGGAAGATTGCCGTCAGCGCCCATGACGACAACCACCTGCTGGTCAGCTCTTCCTCCGCTTTCGACCACGGAGGCTATGATTCCGCCTCCCGCGGGGTCTGGGAAAGCCGGGACGGTGGCCAGCAATGGCAAAACATCCGCGACAACCTGCCCTGGCCCATGGCCATACCGGTGGATCTCAGCGTGGACAATGATTACAGCTACGCGGGCTCTCCCGGCGCGGGCATCTTCCGGCGGCCCAACTTCGAGCGGGTATTTGCCGACAGCATGGAATAAGCAGTTACCACGCCCGGCGCCACACACCCCTACCTTTCGGGATAGTCTCATGGGATAATACGCCGCTTTCCCGGTTATACATCCTGAAGGAATCCACTATGCAATTTCTCGAGAAACTCGGCATTCGCACCGATGCGCCCAATGCCGGTGCCTGTTTTGGTTTCAACGAATGGTCCAGTCACGGTGAAGACGACCCGGTGCTGGAGTCCACCAACCCGGCCACCGGCGAAGTTATCGCCAGCGTGCATCCCGCCTCCCGCGAGGATTACGAAAAGCTGATGCAGAAAGCGGTGGAAGTCTCGAAGGAATGGCGCAACATGCCCGCCCCGCGCCGGGGGGATGCCATCCGCCTGGTCACCCAGGCCCTGCGGGAGCACAAGGATGAACTGGGCTCGCTGGTGAGCATGGAAATGGGCAAGATCAAGGCCGAGGGTGACGGCGAAGTTCAGGAAATGATCGACATCGGTGATTTTGCCGTGGGCCAGTCTCGCATGCTCTACGGCAAGATGATGCATTCCGAACGCCCGCAGCACCGCATGTACGAGCAGTGGCACCCGCTGGGCGTGGTGGGCGTGATTTCCGCCTTCAACTTCCCGGTGGCCGTGTGGTCCTGGAACGCCTTCATCGCCGCCATCTGCGGCAATGTCACCGTGTGGAAGCCCTCGCCCAAGGTGCCGCTGTGCGCCCTGGCGGTACAGCACATCTGCAACCGGGCACTGGAGCAGGAAGGCTTCCCGCCCATTTTCCTCACTTTCATCGAACGCAGCGTGGAAATGGCGCAGCAATTCGTGGATGACCGCCGGGTCAACCTGGTTTCCTTCACCGGCTCCAGCCCCGTGGGCCGGCAGGTGGGTGAGCGCGTGTCCGCGCGCATGGGCAAGGTGCTGCTGGAGCTGGGCGGCAACAATGCCATCATCGTCGATGAAACCGCCGATCTGGACCTGGCCGTACCGGCCATCGTCTTCGGTGCCGTGGGCACCGCCGGCCAGCGCTGCACCACCACCCGCCGCCTGTTCGTGCATGAATCCATCGTGCAGGAGCTGACCAAGCGGCTGGTACACGCCTACAAGCAGGTGGCCCAGCGCATCGGCGACCCGCTGGACCCCAACACCCTCATGGGCCCGCTCATCGACGAAGCCTCCGTCGAGCGTTACGAACAGGCCATTGCCACCATCCAGGAAGCCGGCGGCGAAATCCTCTTCGGCGGCAAACGGGTGGATGGCCCCGGCCATTTCGTGCTGCCCACCATCGTGCGCGCCCAGCA
>JALWTZ010000064.1 GCA_026993285.1 Lysobacterales bacterium
TGGATCAATGCCGAATACCGTGCCCCGGACGACTGAACCCCGTATCCGGCCCCTGCCGGATCAACTGGTCAACCAGATTGCCGCCGGCGAGGTCATCGACCGGCCGGCTTCCGTGGTCAAGGAGTTGCTGGAGAATGCGCTGGATGCCGGTGCCGATCAGCTGGAGGTGACGATTCATGGCGGTGGCCGCAAGCGCATCGTGGTACAGGACAACGGCCAGGGCATGTCGGCAGAAGAACTGCCACTGGCGCTGACCCGGCATGCCACCAGCAAGATCCACTCCCTGGAAGATCTGGAACAGGTGGCCTCCCTGGGATTTCGTGGCGAGGCCCTGCCCAGTATCGCCTCCGTTTCCCGTTTTCAGATGACTTCCCGTACCCCGGAAGCGGAACATGGCTGGTCCGTGCGGGCCGATGGTGGCAAGCTGCAAGCGGTGATGCCGGCAGCCTGCGAGCCCGGCACCCGGGTGCAGGTGGAAGACCTGTTCTACAACACACCGGCCCGGCGCAAGTTTCTGCGGGCGGAAAAGACCGAATTCGGCCATATCGACGAATTGATCAAGCGTCTGGCACTGGCACGGCCGCAAGTCCATTTTCGCCTGAGTCACAACGGCAAGGTGGTGCGCAACCTGCCGCGCTGTGTCGACGAGGCCGGACGGATGAAACGCCTGGGGAGCCTGCTGGGGCCAGCCTTCGTGGAGCAGGCCCTGCCCGTACAGATGGAGCACCCCGAGCTGCGCCTGCATGGCTGGGTGGCACAGCCAGCCTATTCCCGTTCCCAGGCCGATCAGCAGTTTTTCTTTGTCAATGGCCGCATGGTACGGGACCGGCTGGTCACCCATGCCATTCGCCAGGCTTATCAGGATGTGCTCTATCACGGGCGGCACCCGGCCTATGTGCTGTTTCTGGAGCTGGACCCGCAATGGGTGGATGTCAATGTACACCCGGCCAAGTCGGAGGTGCGTTTTCGTGAAGGGCGGCAGGTACATGATTTTCTCTTCCGCAGCCTGCATCGGGCTTTGGCGGAAACCCGCGCCGGTACGCAGGCAACCTTCGCGCCATCACCGGGAAGCCCGGCAAGCATCACCGGGGCCGTGAGCACGCCTGCAAGCCCGGACACAGCCAGGGCACCCACCCAGCCCGGCTTGCATCTGCCCCGGAGCAGCACCGGGCAGATCCGTCAGACGGTGGCGTTGTACGAGGCCGTGCAGCAGCAAGATCCGGTTGCACAAGCACCGGAGGGAGAATATCCACTGGGCTTTGCCCTGGCCCAGCTGCACGGTGTGTACATCCTGGCGCAGAACCGTCATGGCCTGGTGCTGGTGGACATGCATGCCGCTCACGAACGGATCACCTACGAAAAAATGAAGGCAGAGCACGCCCAGGCCCGTCTGCAGCAGCAAACCCTGCTGGTGCCGGTGGAACTGATGCTCAGTGAAAGCGAAGCGGATCTGGCCGAACAGCAGGAAGCCACCTTTGCCCGTGCCGGTATACGCCTGCGCCGCACCGGCCCGGAAAGCCTGCGGGTGGAGGCCGTGCCCTCGTTGCTGGCCCAGGGTGACCCGGCTGCACTGGTACGGGACATGCTGGCCGAGCTGAAACGTCACGGTCAGACCCGCCTGGCCGAGCAACAGATGGATGAACTGCTGGCCACCATGGCCTGCCATGGTTCCGTGCGCGCCAACCGGCAGCTGACCCTGGAGGAGATGAATGCCCTGTTGCGGCAAATGGAAGCCACCGAGCGCAGCGGCCAGTGCAACCATGGCCGTCCCACCTGGACCCAGCTGGACATGAAGGCGCTGGACCGGCTGTTTCTCCGCGGCCGCTAGGCCGGTATTGCGAGCGGCTGCTTTCGGCTATCTCTTTTGCAGGTTGGTCATTTCGGCTGTGGCACTGGATAATCCGGTTCCATATCTCTTTCGTTTTCAGGAGCTTGATCCATGCAAATCGGCACTTCCTTTACCCAGTTCATCATTGAGGAACAGCGCAAGTATCCTCATGCCAGTGGTGATTTCACCGCCCTTCTCAACGATGTGGCCACCGCCTGCAAGGTGATTTCCAGCGGCGTGAACCGTGGCGCGCTGGCTGGCGTGCTGGGCAGTGCCGGTACCGAGAACGTGCAGGGTGAAACCCAGAAGAA
>JALWTZ010000065.1 GCA_026993285.1 Lysobacterales bacterium
CTCCGGGGTGAAACGGTAGGCACAGCGTAGCGCGCCCTTCAGCAAGTGCTGCACGCGTTCCACCCGGCAACGGGGGAACAGGGCGCGAAACAGTTCCAGTTCGTAGCGGCACAGCGCCTGGCAACTGTGGGCAGCCTCGCAGATGGGGCAGTGGTGTTCCAGCAGCAGCCAGCCGGGTGGTTCTGCCCGCCATTCGGCCATGTAACCGGCCTCGCTGCGCAGGCGGGACAGGGCTTCCAGCCGGTCTTCCGTGCTTGTGATGCCGGCCAGTGAAGCGGCGTAACGTTGCAGTTGCTGCTGCTGGCGGGTGGCCAGCAATCGCTCCATGCCGGTATCGCCGAAGGTCTGTTGCATGGCCTGCAGCAGTTCCAGGTTCAGCTCCCCGTGGCGGTCGGGGAACAGGGGTTCTTCCCGGTGGCGGGCCAGTTGCCAGTAGCGCTTGGGCCGGCCTACCTGCCCCTTGTGTTCTTCATGTTGTACCCAGCCGCCCTGTTCCAGCGCGGTCAAATGTTGCTGGGTGGCCATACGGGTCTGGCCCAGCAGTTCCGCCAGTTCGGAAGTGCTCAGGGGAGCGCGGGTTTTCAGCAGTTGCAACAGGCGCCTGCGCGCCGGACTGAGATGTTCCATGGCGGCTATCATACCATTTTGTAAAGTTATTGCTTGCTTTTTATTTGAAAAGTGTTTACTTTACAAACTCGTCATCTGGAGTAGGACTCATGCAGTCAATACAGTTGGATCACCTGAACCTGAGTGTGAATGATTTTGCCGAAAGCGCGGCCTGGTATGGGCGGGTATTCGGTTTTGCAGTGGTGGAAGAGGGGGTGTGGAAAGGCGCGCCCTGGGGCGTGTTGCGCAAGGACGAGAGCATGCTCTGCCTGTACGAGCACCCGGAGAAGGGCCAGATTCGTGATGATGAACAGGCGGAGCCGCGTTTTCATTACCTGTCCCACTTTGCCTTGCGCATCCATGATGTCGCGGCCTGGGAACAGGTCTTGCGGCGGGAGCGGTTGCCACTGGAGTACGGCGGGGAGCCGATACGCTGGCCCCATTCCACCAGCTGGTATGTGCGCGACCCGTCCGGGCACGAGATCGAGGTGGTGTTCTGGGACGAGGACCGGATTCAGTTTGGCTGAGCGGTTCGCCGGGCAGATTTGCTGAAACGGGGAAACCCGGGCCGTCCTGGCCCGGGCTGGCATCACAAACCTTGCGTAAGTTCGTGGTGGAAATCAGAAGGCCTGGCGGGCGGCGCGGCGGGCCTCGATCACCCCTTCCAGCTGGCGCACGCGGGCGGTGAGTGTTTCCCGATCCAGGCTTTTCAGCGCGCGGGGCTTGCGGGCCTGCATTTCTGCAAGCAGGGCCTGTTTCTCCTCGGCTGTCAGGCGTGCCAGCAGACCACCACTCGGTGCTGCCGGTGTGGCCTTTTTCGATGGGCCGCTGCCGCTTTGCACGAAACTGGCGCTGGCGGTACGGTGCATGGTGAAGGGGTAGCCGTTGAGGGTGGGCGTGCCGCCAGCCGGGTAGAATTCCGCCAGGCCGGCCATGCGGTTGGTGCCCACATCGGTGATGTACAGTGCCAGCCAGTTACTGCTGTCTTCGCGTACGATGATCAGGTAGTTGCCGTCCACGTCCGGATAGCCGGCGGCATCGTCCAGGGTGTGGTTGCGGTAGCCGACGAAGGTATCGCCGTTGATGTAGTCGAAGGTGTAGGCATCTCCGAGGAAGGGAAAGCTCAGGCTGGAGCCGTAGAAATCCAGCACGGCCTGCCATTCGCCCAGCATGTGCTGCCAGGCATCGCCCAGGCCAAACCAGTCACGTTGCACGAAGAAATGCTCGCCGGGCCACCAGACTTCCGCCAGCGTGGGCGTGATCCATTCGATGGTGATGTTGCCGGCATAGCCTTGCTGGTAGGTGGGGGCCGAGTAGCTGCAGCCGATGCACTGGCCGTCGACGAAGCGGTCGATGGTGGCATCCAGGCGGCTGTTGCCCTGCAGCTGGCCGGCGGCCAGATACCAGGTGGGGTTGCCCAGGCTGTCATAAGTGTAGACGGCCACGCCTACATAGTTGTCCTGCACTTCCACATTGATGCCCCGGCCGGAGGCTTCCGGATCCCAGTACCAGCCGGATTCCGGGGTGAAGTCGGTGTACTGGGCCTGGGCCCAGGCGCCGCTCATTTGCAAGAGAAGGAAAAGGGTTGCCAGCCATTTCATCGGGTATGCTCCTTGATCGGTTTTGCCACACAGTCTAGCGCAGGTGGATGAATCATGGCTGAATGAACCCGCGGGCGGCAAAAAGCCCGCGGGGTGCGGGCTTTTGTGGGGTATCGGCTCAATCCCAGCTTCTGGGGGCCGGGCCGATGTATTCGGCATTGGGGCGGATGATGCGGTTGTCGGCCCGTTGCTCCATCACATGCGCCGCCCAGCCGGTGAGGCGGGACATCACGAAAATGGGCGTGAACAAGGGTGTGGGAATGCCCATGAAATGGTAGGCGGAGGCGTGGTAGAAGTCGGCATTGGCAAACAGCCGCTTCTGCTCCCACATCAGCTGCTCCACCCGCTCGGATACCGGGAACAGCACCGTATCGCCCACATCCGCCGCCAGCTTGCGCGACCATTCGCGGATGATGGCGTTGCGCGGGTCGGACTCGCGGTAGACCGCGTGGCCGAAGCCCATGATCTTTTCCTTTTTCGCCAGCTTGTCGAGGATGTCCTGCTCGGCCTGTTCCACGGAAGTGTAGCGTTCCAGCATGGCCATGGCCGCCTCGTTGGCGCCGCCGTGCAGGGGGCCGCGCAGCGCGCCGATGGCGGCGGTGATGCAGGAGTGCATGTCCGAGAGAGTGGAGGCCACCACCCGGGCGGTGAAGGTGGAGGCATTGAATTCATGCTCGGCGTAGAGAATCAGCGATACATTCATCACCTGCTCGTGCAGGGCGCTGGGTGTTTTGCCGCTCAACAGGCGCAGAAAATGCCCGCCGATGCTGTCGGCCTCACTGTCGGTGTCGATACGCACACCGTCCTGGGCATAACGCCACCAGTAGGTAATAATGGCGGGGAAGGCGGCCAGCAGGCGTTCGGCCACATCCAGCTGTTGCGAGAAGTCGCTTTCCGGCTCCAGGTTGCCCAGCATGGAGCAGCCGGTGCGCATCACATCCATGGGGTGGGCATCGGCGGGGATGCGTTCCAGCACTTCCCGCAGGGCGGTCGGCAGTGCCCGTTGCGCCTTCAGCCGATCCTGGAAGGCGGCCAGTTCGTCCGAATCCGGCCGGTGGCCGTGCAGCAGCAGAAAGGCCACTTCCTCGAAGCGGGCCTTTTCGGCCAGTTCGGCGATGTCATAGCCGCGATAGGTGAGTCCGGCACCATCCACACCCACGGTACAGATGGCGGAACGGCCGGCGATCTGCCCACGCAGGCCGGCGGAAGGATCTTTGCTCATGCGTCTTCTCCTTCTTGCTGGAACAGGGCATCCAGCTGCTGTTCATAACGGTGATAGTCCAGGTAGTCGTACAGTTCCTCGCGGGTTTGCATGTGGGCCAGCACATTGCGCTGGTGGCCGTCTTGCAGCAGGGCGCGGTAGACGGTTTCCGCCGCCTTGTTCATGGCCCGGTAGGCACCGCAGCAATAGAGCACCAGCGAAACACCGGCCTCGCCCAGTTCGGGGGTGGAAAACAGCGGTGTCTTGCCGAATTCAGTGATGTTGGCCAGCACCGGCACCTGTACGGCCCGGGTGATTTCGCGGTATTGCTCCAGGCTTTGTACCGCCTCGGGGAAAAGCATGTCGGCACCGGCCTCGATGCAGGCCTGCGCCCGTTCGATGACGGCGTTCATGCCTTCCACGGCCAGGGCGTCGGTACGGGCCATGATGACGAAATCCTGCTGGCGGGCATCCACGGCGGCCTTGATGCGATCCACCATTTCTCCGGTGGTGACGATGGCCTTGTTGGGCCGGTGGCCGCAGCGTTTTTGCGCCACCTGGTCTTCGATATGCATGCCGGCGGCGCCGGCGCGAATCAGTTCACGCACCGTGCGCTGGATGTTGAACGCGCCACCGAAACCGGTATCGGCGTCCACCAGCAGGGGCAGATGGCTGGCGGCGGTGATGCGGCGCACATCCACCAGCACATCTTCCAGGGTGCTGATGCCCAGATCGGGCAGGCCCAGGGAGTTGGCGGCCAGTCCGCCGCCGGACAGATAGATGGCCTGATGGCCCAGCCGTTCGGCCATGCGGGCGGTGTAGGCGTTGATGGTGCCCACCACTTGCACGGGGGCAGAATCCTGGGCCAGTTGCCGCAGGCGGCGGCCGGGGGAGAGGGACATCACACCTCCAACAAGAGACAGTCAGGGGAGGCGGAGACTATCACAAAATGGATAGATGATGCCAGTGTGTACCTGCGGGTTCAGGGCCATGCCCGGCCCGCCAGAGGCGGGGCCGGGTGGGTTTTTGTGCCGGGGGCGTGTATGGATTCAGGGCGCGCCGGCCGTCCATGGCCCGCCGGCATCCAGCACGGCTTTTTGCAGGGCGGGCAGGTCTTGCTTGCGCAACTGTTCCAGCCGGCTCCAGGCGTTTTCCAGCAGCGCCTCGGCCCGTTGCAGGTTGCTGCGGTGGGTGGGCGTGGGGCCATAGGTGGAGCGGAAGGTGCCGATGCGCACCGCGCTGTAGAGCTGGTTGATGCGGTCGGCCTCCAGGGTGTTGATGGTTTGCATGGAGCGGTTGCCGTTGATTTCCCGGTCCAGCTGGTACCAGTCCTGGCGCAGGCTTTCCAGTTGCCGGTCCAGGGTATCCGGCGCGGCCGGTGTGCGGTTGATGGCGTCTTGCAGGGCCTTGATTTGCTGGTCCAGGCGTTTCATTTCCAGCTGCAGGGCCGCGTAGCGACGGTTGAAGGCGGCACTCTGTTGCCAGAAGGCGGCCACTTCCTCGGGGCTGGCCTTGCCGATGGAATTGGTGCGCAGCACTTCCACCTGCACATCCACGGCCGGTGTGAGGCCGCGGGCCTTGCCAGCGATGATTTCTTCCAGGGTAGCGGTGTAGCGGCCCGGGGCTGCCATGACACCCTTGGGTGATTCGTCCCCATGCGGGTTCTTCTTGCCGGTGGCCGGTTGTGTGGCCGGGTAGCGCAGGTCCCAGGCCACCCGCTGGAAGCCCGCCTGGTTTTTCACCGGTATCCGCCGTACCACTTCACCGGCCGGATTGCGGATGACCAGCAGTAGTTGCGTCGGGGTCTCGGTGCGTTCCTGTTCCAGCCGTTCGTAGGAGGGAATGGGGGTGTCTTCACCTTTCTTGATCCGGGGCTTTTCCGCTTCCTTGCGCTGTTCGGCCAGGGTCTTGCGCTTGTTCTTGAGATAGAGGGTGAACTGGGCGCCGAAGGGCGGGTTGTCCGCCACATACAGGCTGTCGCCCTGGGAACCCTTGCGGCCCCCGCCGAGATTGTGGCGTTCGATATACCACCAGGCCTTGCGTGGTTCAAACAGCAGGGCTTCGGCCTCCAGGCTGTCGGGCTTGAGCTGGCGCAGCGGGCTGTAGTCGTCCAGCACGAAAAAGCCACGGCCAAAGCTGGCGGCCACCAGGTCGTTTTCCCGCTTTTGTATGGCCAGATCGCGGATGCTGATGGTGGGCATGCCACCCTTGAGCGGTATCCAGCGCTGCCCGCCATCGATGGTGAAGTACAGGCCGAATTCAGTGCCGGCAAACAGCAGTTTCGGGTTGATGTGATCCTGCACCACCCGCCAGACCAGCAGGGGTTCAGGCAGGTCGCCGCTGATTTTCTTCCAGCTTTTGCCGCGGTTTTCGCTTTTGTACAGATAGGGCTTGTAATCGCCGTACTTGTGGTTGTCCAGGGCCACATAGACGGTGTTTACATCGTGCAGATCGGCCTTGATGTCGTTGACAAAAGCGTGTTTGGGCACACCCGGCAGTTTTTTCACCTCGATGCGCCGCCAGTGCTTGCCGCCGTCCTCGCTGACCTGAATCAGGCCATCGTCGGTGCCGGCGTAGAGCAGCCCTTCCTGCAGGGGGGATTCGGCCAGGGAGGTGATGGTGTTGTACTGGCTCATGGCGTAGTTGTCCCAGGGCGCTTCCCATTGCCACTGACGGTCCATGATTTTCAGGTGGGGCCGGTGTTCATTGCGGGTCAGGTCGGGAGAGATGGCTGTCCAGGTGTCGCCCCGGTCTTCCGAGCGCCAGACCCGCTGGCTGGCATGATAGAGGCGGGTGGGCTTGTGCGGGCTGACCAGTATGGGCGCGTCCCAGTTGAAGCGTTCGGCCGGGTCACCCGGCGCGCCCTGGGGCTGCACATAGACGATTTCCCCGGTCTTGCGGTCGTAGCGGGTCAGGTTGCCCTGCTGCCACTGGGCGTAGACGATGTCCGGGTTGCCCGGCTCGGTGGCCGGCTGGTGGCCGTCGCCGAAGAGAATCACCTTCCAGTCGCTGTTGCGTATGCCGGAGGCGTCATCGGTGCGGGATGGGCCGCCCTGGGTGTTGTTGTCCTGGGTGCCGCCGTAGATGTTGTAGAAGGGGAAGTCGTCGTCCACCGCCACCTTGTAGAACTGGGTGATGGGCAGGTTGCTGACAAAGCGCCAGGTTTTGGCGTGGTCGAAGCTTTCATACAGCCCGCCATCCACGCCCACCATGAGGTAGTCCGGGTCGTCCTTGCGGAAGGCCATGGCGTGAAAGTCCACATGCATGTTTTTCACATTGATGGGCTTGTAGGTCTTGAAGCCGTCATGGGAGACCAGTAGGGTGTTGTTGGCCAGATAGAGGCGGTCGAACTGGTGCGGGCTGGCCCAGAGTTCCTGGTAGTAGTGCGGGCCGGTACCACCGGCTACCGCGTCGGACTGCTTCTTCCAGGAAGCGCCCCGGTCGGTGGATTTCCACACCCCGCCCTTGCGCTGGTTCAGCTCGATGGCGGCGTAGATCACATCCGGTTGTTGCGGAGAAATGGCCAGGCCGATCTTGCCCCTGTTGCCCTTGGGTAGGCCCTGTTTCAGTTCGGTCCAGGTCTCGCCGCCATCTTCCGATTTCCAGATGCCGGATTCCGGCCCGCCACCCAGGTATGCGGCCACGGTGCGATGGTGCTGCCAGGTGGCGGAATAGAGTCGCCTGGGTTCGCGCGGGTCCATGACTACATCGGTCACCCCGGTCCAGGGCCCGGCGGACAGCACGTTTTTCCAGTTTTTCCCGCCATCGGTGGTCTTGAACAGGCCCCGTTGGCCGCCCTTGGACCACAAAGGCCCCTGTACGGCCACCCACAGGGTGTTGGAATCCTGCGGGTGGATGAGAATGGTGGAGATGTGCTCACTTTTTTCCAGCCCCTTGTGCTGCCAGTGCTGGCCGCCGTCATGGCTGACATAGATGCCGTCACCAAAACTGATGTGGCGACCGCCCACGTTCTCGCCGGTACCTACCCAGATGGTGTGCGGGTTGGTGGGGTCGATTTCCACGTCACCGATGGAATAGACCTTTTGCTGGTCGAAAACGGGTGTCCAGGTGGTGCCGGCGTTTTCCGTCTTCCACAGGCCGCCAGAGCCGGCGGCCACATACCAGCGGTTGGGATCGGTGGGATCGATGGCGATATCCGCGATACGTCCGGACATGAAGGCCGGGCCGATATTGCGCAGGCTGATGCCGGCAAAGGTTTCGGCTTTCCAGGGTGTTTCATTCTTGTCCGCCGCCTGGGCCGTGCCGAACAAGGCGCTGGCCAGCAGGCAGCTTGCCAGCCAGGATGTGCAGGATTTCACAGTGAGCATGTGGTTCTTCCGGTGGGTTGGAAAGCAGGCAGTGTACCGCTGTCGCCTGCCCACCGGGAGGGCTGTTTTTTGGCTGTCGATTGGTGTATCATGGCCTGCTTTTTCGGGGAATGGTCTTTCTACTGTCGGCATTCGATTGCCGGGCAGCGGGCGGGCCGTTCCGTTTTTGTATGTCTGTTTCATGATCCCGTTCATGCAAGCGGCAAAAAACGTGGTGATGCCCTCGCGGCTCGCCAAGGCAAGTTCAACCCATACGAAATCAAGGCCATGACTGATCTGACCCTCTATCGCAATATCGGAATCTTTGCGCACGTGGACGCTGGCAAGACCACCACCACCGAGCGTATTCTCAAACTCACCGGCAAGATTCACCGCATCGGTGAAGTGCATGACGGCGCAGCTACCACGGACTTCATGGAGCAGGAGCAGGAGCGGGGCATCACCATTCAGTCCGCTGCTACGACCTGTTTCTGGAAAAACCACCGCCTGAACATTATCGACACCCCCGGGCACGTGGACTTCACCATCGAAGTGTACCGTTCCCTGAAGGTGCTGGATGGCGGTATCGGCGTGTTCTGTGCTTCCGGCGGGGTTGAGCCGCAGTCCGAGACCAACTGGCGTTATGCCAACGAGTCGGAAGTGGCCCGGATCATCTATGTTAACAAGCTTGACCGTGTGGGTGCTGACTTCTTCCGCGTGGTCAAGCAGGTAGAAGACGTGCTGGGTGCCCGTCCGCTGGTGATGGTACTGCCCATTGGCGTGGAAGAAACCCTGAAGGGTGTGGTGGATCTGATTACCCGCAAGGCCTGGATCTGGGACGACTCCGGCGACCCGATGAATTATGAAATCACCGACGTGCCGGAAGACATGGTGGAGCAGGTGGAAGAATACCGCGAAATGCTGGTGG
>JALWTZ010000066.1 GCA_026993285.1 Lysobacterales bacterium
AATCTCCCAAGGCCGTGTTCTTGCGGTTGCTACAATCTTCCCAATCCCCTATATTGCTGCATATCCACTACAGACTGCGGCCTCTGGCAAACTCGTGGTATTTACCGTACCACTCCGATCCTGCCAGCACCGACGGCCCGAAGAATTTTGAGTTAGGGAGGGTACGATGCGCGTTCTGCTTTACATCATTGCGGCCTTGGTCGGCGTGGGTCTTGCCGGGCATTACTATCCCAAAAACAACCCCATACAAGTCACGGCTTTTGTTGCGGCACCATTATTGCTGTGGACGCTCGGATGGCTGGCCGAGCGGGCACGCCGCACTCTGGTCGAGCGCATGCTTTCGGGGCAAATGAAGAATCGCCTGCCCGTCAGCATGACCAGAAAACACCTGGGCAATGCGGAAGACATCACCTGGTTCATGATTGCCTCGGGCTATGCGGGTTTCACCCCTGGTCCCACAGACGAAAACACGGATAATGACAGACATCATGGCCACCACGGTGACGCTATGCATCATGACGACGGAACCGTTGACAGCTACGATGACTGAAGTAGTACACGATTTCTGCCCGTTTAATCCGCAGATGTACTCTGGCTTTCCAGGGATGCGCTGGCGTACCTCTGCCAAGGCCGTGCTACACCACCCCTGAACCGTTGTCTTCCAGGAGATCCAACGCATAGAATCACCCAAAGTTGCCCTGCATGCATTCACTCTCCCGACAAGACCTCAAGGCAAGCCGTTTGCTGTCAAGATGCTGGCGGCTACTGTTTCCACTTTTCGCTTGCTTCCCCCTGCAAGCCGGCTGGCAGGCCGTCAGTGTGGGTGGTGGCGGCTGGTTTGAGCGCATCGGCATCGGTGCTGATGGCAGCATCTACGCGGCCAGTGACCTTTCCGGCATCTATGTCAGCCGCGATCAGGGCGCGCGCTGGTCCATTCTGGGCCCGGACCAGGGCATGTATTCCACCCATGTGGCCAGCTTTGGCATGCACCCCGGCAACGGCCAGCGCTTTTTCGTGGGCACGGAAGAGGGCATCTACAAAACCACCGACGGCGGCAACAGTTTCAGCTGGCCTTTGCAAACCGGCTATGTGGAAAGCCTGGCCGTGGCCAGTGATACCGTGGCCTATGCCGCCTTTCACAGCCTGTACAACAGCGTGGACGGGCAAATCTACAAGACCACCGACGGCGGAGACAGCTGGTTTCCAGTCTCCAGCAACCTGCCGGCAACCGGGCTGCGTTTCATCCAGGTGGAAATCGACCGCAATGATCCGAATGACCTCTACGCCCTCAGTGGTGAAGGGCGTTTTGCCAGCGGACAGAACCGCCTGTACCGTTCCCGGGATGGGGGCGTGACCTGGCAGGCACTGACCCTGCCCAACAGCAACCAGATACAACATTTCGCCACAGACCCCAACCAGCCCTACCGCTTGTGGGTTACTACCGACCCCAGCCCGCCGGAACTGTTCGGCCACCTCTACCGCAGTGATGACGCGGGTGACAGCTTCGTGGAAATCACCCGCCACGGTGGGTTCATCTGGCTGCGGGCGGGCACGCCCAACCAGATCCGCCTGTTCAATGTGGAACAGCAGTGGCCCTTTGCCGATGAAGACCGTGATGGCGTCTGGCAAAGTCTGGACGGTGGCCAGCAATGGCAACAGATCTCCCAGGCCAGTGATATCGCCCTGGGCTGGCAAGCCAACGACTACATGCGCACCGGCTGGTTTCATGGCGTGGCCGCCCATGGCGACCAGCTCTACTGGGTGAACACCCAGGCCGTCTATGGCAGCCTGGACGGTGGCCTGAGTGCCCAAGCGCTCTACAGCCGGCAAACCGGCCCCGGGCAATGGACTTCCACCGGTATCGACAATGCGGTCATCATCGAGCTGGAAGCCGACCGCGGCAACAACCAGGTGCTCTGGGCCGGGTTCATCGACATGGGCATCTGGCGCAGCGACAACCAGGGCTTGAGCTGGGTTTCCTGCAACCGCGCACAGGATACCGGCATTTGGGACGGCTTCGGGGGCAACAGCTGGACCATCGTCACCGACCCCGACCGTGACGGTTTTGTCTGGGCCGCCCAGGGGGAGGAGGAAGAAACCGCATCCGTGCTCCTGTTCAGCAACAACCGGGCCG
>JALWTZ010000067.1 GCA_026993285.1 Lysobacterales bacterium
TGAAGTCATGGGTGTGCTGCATTGCGTGGCGGCGGAATTCTACCGCCGCAAGACCGCGCCCTACGAGGATGAAAAAATCGCTTCGGATGGCGACCTGGACCGCTGGTAGGGGAACCCCGGCCCGGCCATGCAGTCCACAATAAAACAAACGGGAAAACCGTGGGGAGGGTGAAATGAGACGATATTTGTTGTTGGGCCTGCTGCTGTGGGTGGTCATACCGCTGCAAGCGGCGGAAAACACCTCCAGCAAGACGGGCCGGTTTCTCGGTGCAGCCCAGGCCGAGCACCCGGACTGGTTCCGCCACTCCTTTCTGGAACTGCCGGAAGACGTGGCCGAACTGGCAGCGGAAAACCGCCGCCTGCTGCTGTACTTCTACCAGAACGGCTGCCCCTACTGTGCCAAGCTGGTCAACGAAACCCTGGCCGACGAACAGGTCAAGACCGAACTGCTCAAACGCTTCGACCTGCTGGACATCAACATGTGGGGCGACCGGGAAGTCATCGGCCTGGACCAGCAGCCCTACACCGAAAAAACCCTGGCGGCCGCCTACCGGGTGCAATTCACCCCCACCCTCATCTTTCTGGACAAAAACGGCAAGCCGGCCCTGCGGGTCAACGGCTACCGCAGCCCGGAAGCCTTTCTGCAGATCCTGCGCTATCTGGATGAATACCCCTCCGGGCAGCTGCCTTTTGGCCGCTGGCTGAAGGCCCAGAAACTGCTGCAGCCGGAAAAGACCGCCATGGTGGCCGAACCCTTCCTGATGAAACCGCCCTACATGCTGGATCGCAGCCGCATCCCGGCCCAGCGGCCCCTGCTGGTGATGTTCGAATACCCCGGCTGCCAGCGTTGTGAACAATGGCACGCCGACCTCCTCAAGCGCCCCGAAATCCGCCAGCGGGTGGAAAAAATGGACGTGGTACAGCTCGACGCCACCACCGAGACGCCGGTGGTCACCCCCACCGGCCAGCGTACCACCGCCCGTGCCTGGGCCGAACAGCTGAACATCAACGACTTTCCCACCCTGGCCCTGTTCGATGTCAACGGCCAGGAAATCATCCGCACCGACGGCATGCTCAAGGGCTTCCACACCATGGCCGTGCTGGAATACGCCCTGAGTGGCGCCTGGAAAACCCAGCCGAGCTTTCAGCGTTTCATTGAACATCTGGCGGATGAGATCAGGGCGGGGGGGAAGGATGTGAATATCTGGTTTTGAGCGGTTTTGGGCGGCTTGTTTTCCGTATCTCTGCGTTGCGAGGACCATGCCCGCCCGGTCACGTACTGGATGTACGCTCCCGGCCGGGCAGAACCTCGCGCCTTGATCTACGAAAAACCGCTCGCCCAAAATCTGTGCTGGTAGATGGATTACTGGGCGGGTTTTTGGGCGGCTTGTTTCCCGCCATACTGCGTTGGAGGGGGTGCGCTCGTCGGTCAGCCTGTAACCAAGCTGCTGTGGTATTCCATCCCTGGCGCTACGCCCGGTCCGGCCTCCCTGCCGGCCGTTCATCCCTGCTGCGTGAGTCCGCTGGACTCACGGTCAGGTCTGAACCCCAGATCTTCACGAAACCGCTCGCCCAAAATCTGAGCCGGTTGCTGAAGGAATCGGGGCGGCTTGTTCTCTACCTACACAGCGTTACCGCCGCACATGGCTTGAATACCCAACCTGGTTGAATCGGCCCCCGGCCTGCCCGACGGAAAGCAGCGGAAGCAAGCCCGGAAAGCCGAGGTTTTTTGTGGCCCTTTTTCTGAAAAAAGGGCCTTGCGGGCCAGTACGGGTGATTTCAGAAGCAACTCGGCGAAAGGCCCGCAACAGGCTGCACTGGGTTTCTGATAGCCTTCAAGTATGAAACGAAATGGCTAACCCTGGCGCTACGCCCGGTCCGGCGTCCCTGCCGGTCGTTTATCCCCGCTGCGTGAGTCCACTGGACTCACGGTCGGGTCTGAACCCTTGTCTGACGAAA
Source organism: Lysobacterales bacterium (assembly GCA_026993285.1). GTDB lineage: Bacteria > Pseudomonadota > Gammaproteobacteria > Xanthomonadales > S139-57 > S139-57. The sequence goes on from JALWTZ010000067.1 coordinate 1,960, forward strand.
AACCGCGTGCTCAAAACCACTGCTTGTAACTGGCTGTCACAGGGCGGTACAGGTGAAGCCGTATTCCAATGCCGGGCTTGAAGCGGCTGCCCGTTGAATTTCCCGTGCACAACATGCACCATGGCCGGCTGAAAACCTGATGATCGAGACTCACCTTGAATACCCCGAATCTGCA
>JALWTZ010000068.1 GCA_026993285.1 Lysobacterales bacterium
TGATCCAGCGCCACGGGCTGGAGGAAGCCGACTACCGCGGCGAACGCTTTGCCGACTGGCCCTCGGAGCTGAAGGGCAACAACGACCTGCTCTCTCTGACGCGCCCGGACATCATCCGCGGCATTCACGAAGCCTACCTGGAAGCCGGCGCGGACATCATCGAAACCAACACCTTCAACGCCACCCGCGCCTCCATGGAAGACTACGGCATGGAAGCGCTGGCGGCGGAAATCAACCGGGAATCCGCCCGCCTGGCCCGCGCCGCCTGTGATGCCTGGTCCACGCCGGAAAAACCCCGCTTCGTCGCCGGCGTGCTGGGGCCGACCAGCAAGACCCTTTCCATCTCGCCGGATGTGAACGACCCCGGCTACCGCGCCATTGATTTCGACACCCTGGCCGGCATGTACCGGGAAGCGGCCGAAGCGCTGATCGAAGGCGGCGCCGACATCCTGATGATCGAAACCATTTTCGACACCCTCAATGCCAAGGCGGCGGTCTTTGCCCTGGAGCAGTTGTTCCACGAACGCGGCCAGCGCTGGCCGGTGATGATCTCCGGCACCATCACCGATGCCTCCGGCCGCACGCTCTCCGGCCAGGTCACCGAAGCCTTCTACAACAGCCTGCGGCACGCGCAACCGCTTTCCATGGGCCTGAACTGCGCCCTGGGGCCGGACCTGCTGCGCCAGTATGTGGAAGAAATGAGCCGGGTGGCCGAATGCTTCGTCTCCGCCCACCCCAATGCCGGCCTGCCCAACGAAATGGGCCAGTACGACCTGGATGCCGCCCACATGGCCGAATACCTGGGCGAATGGGCCGAGGCCGGGCTGGTAAACATCATCGGCGGCTGCTGCGGCACCACACCCGAGCACATCCGGGCCATTGCCCGGGCCGTCGCCGGCAAAACACCGCGTCAGCCGGCCCGCCCGGCACCGGCCTGCCGGCTTTCGGGCCTGGAACCCCTGAACATCGACGACGACAGCCTGTTCGTCAACGTGGGCGAACGGGCCAATGTGACCGGCTCGGCCCGATTCAAGCGCCTCATTCTCAACGAAGCCTACGAGGAAGCGCTGGATGTCTGCCGCAGCCAGGTGGAAGACGGCGCGCAGATCATCGACATCAACATGGACGAAGGCATGCTGGATGGCGAAGCGGCCATGGTGCGCTTCCTGCGCCTGATCGCCGGTGAGCCGGACATCGCCCGCGTGCCCATCATGGTGGATGCCTCCAAGTGGCCCATTCTGGAAGCCGGCCTCAAGCAGGTGCAGGGCAAGGCGGTGGTCAACTCCATTTCCCTGAAGGAAGGCGAAGACAACTTCCGCCAGCAGGCGCGCCTGTGCCGCCAGTATGGTGCCGCCATCATCGTCATGGCCTTCGACGAACAGGGTCAGGCCGACACCTTCGAGCGCAAGACCGAAATCTGCCAGCGTGCCTACCGCATTCTGGTGGATGAGCTGGACTTTCCCGCCGAGGACATCATCTTCGACCCCAACATCTTCGCCGTGGCCACCGGCATTCCGGAACACGACAACTACGCGGTGGATTTCATCGAGGCCACCCGCTGGATCCGGCAAAACCTGCCCCACGCCAAGGTCTCCGGCGGTGTTTCCAATGTCTCCTTCTCCTTCCGTGGCAACAACCCGGTGCGCGAGGCCATTCACGCGGTGTTTCTCTACCACGCCATCCGCGCCGGCATGACCATGGGCATCGTCAACGCCGGCCAGCTGGCGGTGTACGAGGAAATCCCCACCGAACTGCGCGAGGCGGTGGAAGATGTCATTCTCAACCGCGACCCGGAAGCCGGCGAACGGCTGGTGGAACTGGCCCCCAAATACGCCGGCGACGGCCAGCAACAGCAGAAAAAGGAAGACCAGGCCTGGCGGGAATGGCCGGTGGAGCAACGGCTGGCGCACGCGCTGGTCAAGGGCATCACCGAATTCATCGACGAGGATACCGCCGAGGCCCTGGAAAAGCTGGGCAAGCCGCTGCTGGTCATCGAAGGGCCGCTGATGGACGGCATGAACCATGTGGGCGAGCTGTTCGGCGCCGGCAAGATGTTCCTGCCGCAGGTGGTCAAATCCGCCCGGGTGATGAAAAAGGCCGTGGCCTGGCTGCAACCTT
>JALWTZ010000069.1 GCA_026993285.1 Lysobacterales bacterium
TCAGCAGACGAATCACGCCCAGGGCGGCCCGCCGCAGGGCAAAGGGATCCTTGTTGCCCGTGGGCTTCTGGCCAATGGCAAAGATGCCGCAGAGCGTATCCAACCGGTCTGCCAGGGCCAGTGCGCGGCCGCTGGGGGTCTGTGGCAGGCTGTCACCGGCAAAACGGGGATGGTAATGGTCCTCGATGGCTTGAGCCACCTCTTGGGGTTCACCGGATTCCAGCGCGTAGTACTTGCCCATGATGCCTTGCAGCTCGGTGAACTCGTAGACCATATCCGTGACCAGATCACATTTGCACAGGCCGGCTGCGCGCCGGGCCTTTTCGGCATCGGCCTGAAACAGACCGGCCAGTGCAGCGGTGAGGTTCTCCAGCCTGTGGGTCTTGTCCAACAGTGTGCCCAGCTTCTGCTGGAAAACCATCTCGGCCAAGCGGGGCTGATAGCTGGCCAAGGGATTTTTCCGGTCGCTGTCCCAGAAGAAACGGGCATCCGCCAGCCGTGGGCGGATCACTTTTTCATTGCCCTGTATCACCACTTCAGGCTGGCGGGATGCTATGTTGGCAATGGTGATAAAGGCGGGCAAGAGTTGGTCATTGCCATCGGTCAGGGGGAAGAAGCGCTGGTGTTCTTCCATGCTGGTGATCAGGCATTCGGGTGGCACGCTGAGAAAATCCGGGTCGAACCGGCCCAGCAGCGCCACCGGCCATTCCACCAGATTGACCACTTCTTCCAGCACATCCGGATTGAGTATCACCCGGGCCTGTTGTTTCCCGGCCAGTTGTTCAGCCTGCTGGATGATGGATTCCCGCCGCTTGCGCGGGCAAACCTGGACAAAAGCCTGTTCCAGGGTGCTTTCATAGGCTTGTGCGCGCTCAATGCGCACCGTGCCCTGGTGCATGAAGCGATGGCCCTGACTTTTCCGCCCGGCCTCGAGGCCGAACAGTTGCAGCGGAAGCACGGCCTCATCCAGCAGACAGACCAGCCAGTGAACCGGCCGGACAAACTGGAAATCATGCGCGCCCCAGCGCATGCGCTTGGGTATGGGCAGCTTGTCCAGCGCCTGGGGCAGAATGTTCTGTAACAAGGCCTCCAGTGGCTGGCCAGCCACCTCACGGGTGTAATACAGCCAGGCCCCCTTGGGGGTTTCCCGCTTTTCCAGTGCATCCACTGCCACGCCACAGGAACGGGCGAAACCCAGCGCGGCCGGGGTGGGCGCGCCTTGCTCATCGAAGGCGGCCTGTAGTGCAGGACCCCGGCGCTCCTCGGTGCGGTCCGGTTGGGCGCGGTCGATGGCGGCAAGGTAAAAAGCCAGCCTCCGCGGCGTGGCCAGCCAGCGGGAGGCCTGCGCGTCGAAACGAATGCCCGCCTTGTTCAACTGGCCGGTGACTTCCTCGAACAGGGCCCGTGCCAGGCGGTCCAGCGCCCGTGGTGGCAGTTCTTCCGTGCCTAGTTCAAACAGCAGATCGGCCTGGATGTTGCTTGCTTGCCGCGTCATGCCGATACCTCCTTGCTGGCTTGCAGCACGGGAAAACCCAGTGCTTCCCGGGCCTGGTAATAGCTTTCCGCCACTGCCCGTGCCAGGGTGCGCACCCGCAGAATGTAGCGCTGCCGCTCGGTTACGGAGATGGCCTTGCGCGCATCCAGCAGATTGAAGGTGTGCGAGGCCTGCAGCACCTGTTCATAGGCGGGCAGGGGCAGCTGGTTTTCCACCAGGCGCAGGGCTTCGCTTTCGCAGGTATCGAACCAATCCTTCAGGGACGCTACATCCGCCTGTTCAAAATTGTAGCGGGATTGCTCCACCTCGTTCTGATGGAAGACATCCCCGTAGGTGACCTTGCCATTGGGTGTATGGGACCAAACCAGATCGTAGACCCGGTCCACACCCTGCAGATACATGGCCAGGCGTTCCAGCCCGTAGGTGATCTCGCCCGTTACCGGCTTGCAATCCAGCCCGCCGCATTGCTGGAAATAGGTGAACTGGGTGACTTCCATGCCATCCAGCCAGACCTCCCAGCCCAAACCCCAGGCGCCTAGGGTTGGAGATTCCCAGTTGTCTTCCACAAAGCGCAGGTCGTGTATGGCCGGGTCGATGCCCAGGGCGCGCAGGGAATCCAGGTAGAGATCCTGGATATCGTCCGGCGAGGGCTTGAGCACCACCTGGAACTGGTAATAGTGCTGCATGCGGTTGGGGTTTTCCCCGTAGCGGCCATCGGTGGGCCGGCGACAGGGTTGAACATAGGCGGCGTTCCACGGCTCCGGGCCGATGGCACGCAAAAAGGTAGCCGGGTGGAAGGTGCCGGCACCCATGGGCATGTCCATGGGTTGGACCAGTACACAACCCTGTTCGGCCCAGTACTGCTGCAACCGCAGGATGAAAGCCTGAAAGGTGGAAGGTGCAGGCGCAATGGATTGACTCATAGGGGCATGCTTCACGGAAAAATCACGCGATTATATCAGCAGCCACTGCAGCAACGAACGGAAAGAAGCATAATAGGGCCAGGCCAACCACGGAGAAGCCTCATGAGCGAACGCAGAAAATTGCACCGCAGACACCTGATCTTCTACTTGCGTCTGCTGGATGCGCGCACCGGAGAGTTGTTGGGTTTTCTCGGTGACATCAGCCCGAAGGGTCTGTTGATGATCAGCGAAAATGCACTGGCGGTGGGTAGAACCCTGCACCTGCAGCTGTTACTGCCACACGAAATGGAAGGCAGAAAAAGTGTGGAACTGGAAGCCGTGGTTCGTCGTTGTGCACCGGATTACAACCCGCAGTTCTATGCCATAGGCATGGAAGTCAACGAACTGGACCCAGCCGTGCTCAAGGTATTGGCCGAGCTGGTTCAGGAAATGGGTTTTAATGACTGAATGAACAACAAACCCCTGCTGATACTGGTCAATCTGGGCACCCCGGAGGCCCCGACACCCGCAGCCTTGCGCAGTTATCTGAAAGAATTTCTTTCAGATCGCCGGGTGGTCAGTCTGCCTGCCTGGCTGTGGCAACCCTTGCTGCGAGGCATCATCCTGCCGTTCAGGGCACCAAAGTCTGCGGCAGCCTATCGTGCCATCTGGCAAAAGGAGGGGTCTCCTCTGATGCAGTATTCCCGGGCACTGGTCAACAAGCTTTCCGAGGCACTGGCGGGCCATGCCAGTGTGCGGCTGGCCATGCGCTATGGCCAGCCCGGACTGAAGGAAATACTGGAAGAGAACCCGGCGGATGAGGTGGTTATTCTGCCGCTCTATCCGCAGTATTCCTCTACCACGACCGCATCGGTACTGGATGCCTGTTGCCAATGGGCAAAGCGCCGTCTCAACCTGCCAAACCTGCATTTCATTCGTGATTACCACCAGCACCCCCGCTATATTCAGGCATTGGCGGACAGCATTCGCCAGGCCTGGGAAAAGCAACGGGGAGAACTATTGCTGTTTTCCTTTCATGGCATTCCGGAAAGGCTGGATGCAGGCGGTGACCCCTATGCGAAACAATGCCGGGAAACGGCCCGGCGAGTGGCACGGGAACTGGGGCTGGAAAATCACCAGTGGCAGATCCTGTTCCAATCCCGTTTTGGACGGGAGGCCTGGCTCAAGCCGTATGCCAGCGAAACCCTGCGGGCGCTGGCCGAGGAAGGCGTAGCCTCGGTGGATGTCATCTGCCCGGGTTTTGCCGTGGACTGTCTGGAAACCCTGGAAGAAATGGCGGTGGAAAACCGTGACCTGTTCTTGCAGGCTGGTGGCAAGCACTACCAATACATTCCCTGCCTCAACGACAGTGCTGCCCAGGTGGCGCTGATGCAAGCCCTGTTTGAAGACCATGTCAGCCGCCAAGCCCGCTGATCGTTTGCCGTTTCATTGCCAGCCGGCCGAGCTGTTTGCAGCTGCGGTCGTGGCTGAACTGGTGGTGGCTGTCATTCATCTCCATGGCTGGGAAGGGCAAAGCCTGGACTGGCATCACTTCGATCTGCCCTGGTTCAGTCAGATCAGCCTGTTTGCCCAGTGGATCGTGCTGCTTTCCGGCTTGCTGGTTTGCTGGTTGCGCGGCCTGCTGTTGAAATTGCCGGGAAACCTGCCGGCCATCCTCGCCTTCCAGATCGCTCCTTTGGTGACGGCACTGAGCACCCTGGGGCTGTTTGTTCTGGATCGGCAATTGCAACTGGGCTTGAGCATGCGCCTGCCGGAACCGGGAAGGCTGATGATGGTCAACACCCTCACCGTGCTGCTGGTCAGTGGCGCATTCTTTCGCTACCTCTACCTGCGAGCGGACTGGCAGGCTCGAATCCAGGCAGAAGCCCGGGCGCGATTCGATGCCCTGCAGGCGCGAATCCGGCCCCATTTCCTGTTCAACAGCATCAACACCGTGGCCAGCCTGATTCCGGTGGATGCGGTAAAGGCGGAAGAGACCCTGCTGGATCTAACACAGCTGTTCCGGGCGGCCCTGCAGGAAAACCATGGTGTACACCGTCTACAGGAGGAGTGGACACTGCTGGAACACTATCTGCGCATCGAAAAGCTGCGCCTGGGCGAGCGCTTGCATGTAGAAATGGATTTGCAACAGGATATTCGGGATTGTCGAATTCCTGCGCTGCTGCTGCAGCCCCTGGTGGAAAATGCGGTCTATCACGGTATCGAAACCCTGCCGCAGGGTGGTCGTATCCGGATTTCGGCCCGCTGTGAAAACCAGCGTATTCGGTTGGAAATCAGCAATCCAGGCAGCGGGCAGAGTGATTCTGGCATGGGCATGGCACAGAACAACATTCGCCAGCGGTTGCAATTGTATTATGAGGGCAAGGCCAGGATGCAAGTGGAAAACACGACAGAAGGCTATTTGGCTGTTCTGTGGCTGCCGGTGTGGAAAGACGATGAACAAGATACTGATCGCTGACGATGAGCCACTGGCTCGCGCTCGCCTGCGCGCTTTGTTGGAACGACTGGAAGGCTATCAAGTGGTAGCGGAAGCTGCTCATGGAGAAGCGGCGCTGCAACAATTGGCAGAACAAACTGTTGATATAGTATTGCTGGATATTCGCATGCCCGGCATGGATGGCATGCAGGCGGCGCAAAAACTGAAACAGGAATATCCGGAAACCGCCATCATCTTTACCACCGCCTATGCAGACCATGCCTTGCAGGCTTATGAACAACAGGCCGTGGCCTATTTGCTCAAACCGGTACGACTGCAGGCACTGGCACAAGCGCTGGAGCAGGCCCAGGCACTGAACAAGGGTCGGCGCCAGCTACAGCAGGCACAGGGGCAATATCTCAGCGCCCACGTACGCGGCAAGTTGCTGCGCATACCCGTGGATGAAATCCCCTATCTGCAGGCCAGCCAGAAATATGTGATGCTGAAGTATCAGGGCCATGAAATCCTCATCGAGGACTCCTTGGTACAGATCGAACAACGCTTTCCCGGCACCTTTCTGCGCATCCACCGCAATGCCCTGGTTCATCCCCAGGCCATACAGGGGCTGGAACGGGATGGTACCGGCAAACACTGGCTGCTGTTGCGGGACGTACCGGACAAATTGGAGGTTTCACGCCGTAATCTGCCAGCTGTACGCCTGTTTTTGAAAGGTAACTGAATACTGTTTGTTGCAGGCCGACATGGAAACCATGGATCGCGTACAATAGCCCTATGAAAACCCTGAAGATTGCCACGAGAAAAAGTCCACTGGCCTTGTGGCAGGCCGAACATGTCAAGGCAGAACTGGAAAGGCAACATCCGGGTCTGCTATGTGAGCTGTTGCCAATGAGTACCCGAGGCGACAAGATTCTGGATGCGCCGCTGGCCAATATTGGTGGTAAGGGCCTTTTTCTCAAGGAATTGGAGCATGCGCTGCTGGAAGGCGAAGCCGATCTGGCCGTACACTCCATGAAAGATGTTCCCGTAGAGATACCGGAAGGTCTGAGCCTGCCGGTTATCCTAGCCAGGGAAATTCCCTGGGATGGCTATATCAGCAATCAATACGATCGTATCGAAGACCTGCCTACTGGCGCGGTTGTAGGTACATCCAGTCTTCGACGTCAGGCACAGATGAAATCTCTGCGTCCGGATCTGGATATTCGTGATCTGCGGGGTAATGTCAACACACGTTTGCGCAAGCTGGACGAAGGGGAATTCGATGCCATCCTGCTGGCCGTGGCCGGTATCAAACGGCTGGAACTTTGCCATCGAATCTGTGAAATTCTCGAACCCCCCCAATGGCTACCAGCCGCCGCCCAAGGCGCATTGGGCATTGAAATTCGCCAGGATGACGAGGAAACCCTTTCATTGTTGCAACCCCTGGCCGATGAAACCACACGCCTGTGCGTGGAGATGGAACGGGCTTTCAGCCGCCGCCTTGGAGGCAGCTGTCAGGTACCCATCGGTGCTTTCGCCAAACTTGACGGAGAACAGCTTTGCATGGAGGGACTGGTTGCTGCGCCGGACGGCAGCCAGATCATTCGCGGAGAATGCTGTGCACTGCCCGGAGAACATGAACGGGCCGGAGAATCGCTGGCCAAGAGTTTGCTGGAACAGGGGGCTGATCGCATTCTGCAAGCCTTGGAGATCGATCCACAACCATGAAGCCAGCCCGGCACATGGTTGTTATCACCCGCCCGCCCGCACAGGCTGAAGCATTGCTGCAAGCCCTGCGGAACACAGGTACTCCCATACTGCACCAGCCGGTACTGCAAATTCTGCCACCGGTAGACCCGGTTGCCCTGCAGCGGGCACTGGAAGCTGAAAGGCATCGCTATTCCCTGGCCCTGTTCACCTCACTCAACGCGGTACAACAGGCCGCAACCCTCATCCACCTGCCCGACTGGCTGGCGGGCAAAAGCGTGTTTGCCGTGGGTCAGGCCACCGCGCAATGGCTGGCCGAACATGGTGTCAGCGAAGTACAGGTACCCGCCAGGAAACAAACCTCCGAAGGCCTGTTGGCCCTGCCCGCCCTGCAACAGGGGCCCGGTCAGGCGGCCCTGTTCAACGCCGCCGGCGGGCGCACCCTGCTGCAGCAAACCCTGCGCCAAAGGGGGTTTGTAGTAGAGGAATACCATGTCTACCGGCGAGAGACCATGAAAACCCCCTCCCCGGCCTTTCAACAGGCGGTCAGCGAACGACAGCCCCTGCTGCTGACAGCCACCAGCACCGCCATGCTGGAAGGGCTGCTGGCCATGACGGGAGAACAGCACAAGGCCTGGCTGTTGCAGCAACCGCTGGTCGTCATCTCCCCGCGCATGGCCGAACAGGCCCGCCGACTGGGTTTTGCGCAAATCCTCCAGGCCGCCAATGCCTCCAACCCAGCCCTGTTGCAGCAAATCCAACAGTGTATGGGCCAGGAACCGGCATCCAGTTCGTGAACCATTTGGCAATCTGCGGCCCGGCCCGTGTATCGTCTCTGGTACGGAATATCGTGGATTGATAACCTTGTGAGCTCTGGATCATGGTAACGGGGTATGCGCGCAAATCTCACCTACAAGGAAAGTCCCACGCTCACGCGCCTGCTCAATGAGGCGCGTGGCGGCAGTCGTCAAGCCATGGAAGAAATCATTCCCTTGGTTTACGAGGAACTGCGACAACTGGCGCATGGGCAACGCGCCCTGCTGAAAGAAAGCACCCTGAACACCACCGCGCTGGTACATGAGTTGTTTGTTCTGCTGCAACAGCGGGAGTCCTTGCAACACTGGAAGGATCGACGCCACTTCTTTGCCACCGCCGCGCTGGCCATGCGCTCCCTGCTGGTGGATCATGCCCGGGCCTTGAGTACGCAAAAACGTGGTGGTGGCCTGTCGCCGGAACCCCTGCAGGAAAACCAGCATGCGGAAGAAGCGCCCTATCTGTGGTTGCTGCAACTGGATCAGGCGCTGGACACGCTGGCTGAACACAACCCGCGGGCCCGTGACATCGTGGAGCTGCGCTTCTTTACCGGTCTCAATGAGGCCGAAGTGGCCCGCCAGCTGCAAATCAGCCGCAGCACCGCGGCCAGGGAGTGGCGCAAGGCGCGTGCCTGGTTGTCTTTGTACATGGAGCAACCCCCTGGGATGGAGGAATAAACCTGGTCTTGCAATGAGCTGATTCAGGCCAGCCAAAAAACACTTCCCTGTGCGGAATAATCACACCAGCGACCAGTTCTCAGTAACGCCAGCGTTTTTCCAGGCTGTCCGAAAAAAGGATATCGCTGTTATCCCCGGTTACCCGGCCTGAGAAACCCGTGATATTAACAGCATACATTCGACTGGATTTTGCCGGCCCATCCCAAGCCAGTCGCCATTGACCTGAGCCATAACGGTTATAGCCAAGCAAGTCACTCTTGTAGAAGGGAATGCCAGCAATTTTTCCAGCGGTATCAAAACCAACCAGTACCTCACCATTCCCTTCATTGACATGGATCGAATCCAGGTTCAAGTGGTTGGCTAGTTTGATATTGATTCTTCCAGCACCCGTGTTCAAGCTATCCAGAAAGAAATAGGCTATTCCGGAAGTTGTGATCCCGATGATATCGTTTTTGGAAATAGCAAACATACTGCTTAGAAATCCACCACTTTGGGGTTCGAAATCCTGATCAAAGGAAAACAGTTGAT
>JALWTZ010000070.1 GCA_026993285.1 Lysobacterales bacterium
GATGACCTCAACGAATGGGACTTCGATACCTGCTTCCGTTTCGTGCAGGCGGTGGGGCGGGGCTACATGGCGGCCTATTTCCCCATTGTGGAACGGCGGAAAAACACGGCCTGGACCGAGGCCCAGCACCAGTTTCAGCTCTACCGCCGGGGCCGCTATGTGGAATTCAATCTGGTGTTTGACCGGGGCACCCACTTCGGCCTGCAGTTTGGCGGGCGTACCGAGAGCATATTGATGTCCCTGCCGCCGCTGGTGCGCTGGGAATACAACTACCAGCCGGAAGCCGGCAGTGCCGAGGCGGAACTGGCCGACTGGCTAAAACCCCGCGACTGGCTCCACGAACTGGAATAAACGGGGTGGCGCTTCCCTGCGCCGGGTTCGTCCTTCTGGGGAGAGTGGCTTACTTGCGGCTCTTGGCCTTGGCGGCTTTTGCACCGGTTACCGTCAGCTGTTCACGGTTTTTCTCCACGGTCTTCAGGCCAATGCCCTTGACCTGTACCAGCTCGTCCACGCTCTTGAACGGGCCGTGGGCCTTGCGGTAGTCCACGATGGCCTGGGCCTTGCTGGGACCGACCCCCTTCATGGCATCAGCCAGTTGCTCGGCGGTGGCGGTATTGATGTTCACGGCTGCCAGCAAATGGGCGCTGGCAAACAGCAGGGAAAAAATCATGGCCTGGAAGAATGTTTTCATGGCATCTGCCTCCTTTGTTTGCATTCAATCATCCATTGCCCGCTATGGGCGCTACTGGCGAGTGCCAGTGAGCAGCAGTGTAGGGGCGGGGCGTTTCCGGGCCCATGGGCGTGTTCCGGGGGAGATTGTGCGGTTGTGCTCAGCCGGCTTGTAGGAAAAGCGGGAACTTTCCTGTCCCTGCCCGGTCACAGTAACTGCCGACGCAAGCGCGGCGGTCCGTTTCTCCAACCCCCTTGATCCGAACAGGAAACGGACGCTTGTCGAACACTCCCCCCGTTCGACCGCCCCGAAGCCTCCCCCTTGGGCTTCGGGGTTTTTCTTGGGTCGAATGGGATTCAGGCCTTGAAGCTGGGCGCACGCCCGCTGATATTGCGGCCGTAGAACAGCTCCAGCATCTCCTTGCGCAGGCGGCGCTCGATCTGCTTGCGCTTTTTCGGCTCGAAATCTTCCGGCTTGCGGCCAAAGAGGTAGTTCTCCAGATGGAAATCCCTCAGCAGCATCTTGGTGTGGAACAGGTTTTCCTGGTACACGTTCACATCCATCATCTGGTAGGCCTTTTGCGTGGGCCGGTCGAGAAAATTCTGGATGGAGTGGATCTTGTGGTCGATGAAATGCTTGCGGCCTCGCACATCGCGGGTGAAACCGCGCACGCGGTAGTCGATAGTGACGATATCGGATTCAAAGGAATGAATCAGATAGTTGAGGGCCTTCAACGGTGAAATCACCCCGCAGGTGGAAACATCGATGTCGGCGCGAAAGGTGCAGATGCTCTCGTCCGGATCGTTTTCCGGGTAGGTATGCACGGTGATGTGGGACTTGTCCAGATGCCCCACCACCGATTCCGGCAAGGGGCCGGGGGCTTCGGAGTTGTCGGTTTCCGTGGCCACCGGCTCCTCGGCTACCAGCATGGTGACACTGGCGCCCTGGGGGTCGTAGTCCTGGCGAGCGATGTTGAGGATGTTGGCGCCGATGATCTGTGCCACATCGGTGAGAATCTGGGTCAGCCGCTCGGCATTGTAGGCCTCGTCGATGTATTCGATATAGCGGCGGCGCTGGCTTTCCGAGCCGGCGTAGCACACATCATAGAGGTTGAAGCTCAAGGATTTGGTGAGATTGTTGAAGCCGTGCAGCTTCAGTTTTTTGCCCTGATACACCACAATGCCCCCGGAAGCCGGAAAAGCGGCCAATTATGCACCCATTTTTTTTGTGATTGAAGCCTGAACCCGCGAGGAGCCCATGGCACGCACAGTCTTGATTGCCTTCAACAAGCCCTGGGGCATGTTGAGCCAGTTCAGCGACCGGGAAGGCCGGCCGGTGCTGGCGGATGTGCTCTCCCTGCCGGGTTACCGGGTGGCCGGGCGGCTGGACCGGGATTCCGAGGGGCTGTTGCTGCTGACCCGTGATGGCCGCCTGCAGGC
>JALWTZ010000071.1 GCA_026993285.1 Lysobacterales bacterium
ATGTACAGCAGGGCAGCGAAGCCCTGCGTCTGAGCGGTGCCGGCGAATTGCTGGCCGAGGAGTTGCGCCTGGCCCAGCAGGCCTTGTCAGAGATCACCGGTCGCTTCACCGCTGACGACCTGCTGGGAGAAATCTTCTCCAGTTTTTGTATCGGCAAATAACCCTTTGGCATTTGACAGCGGCGTACTACTGGCTTAGTTTGGCTGTTCCCGGAACGCGGAGCTCGAGTATGTCTCCTGCCCTAGACCAGGATGCCAGCACACTGCGGCAGTTGTTTGAACTGGCGCAGGATGTCGCGCATGTGGGCTACTGGGAATGGGACACACGCACCAATGAGGTCTACTGGAGCCGCCAGAAGATCGAGATCTATGGCGAGCAGACTGACCGCTTCCAGCCGTCCTTCGAAAAATTTCTTCAGGTCATTGATGACGAAACCCGTGAACGCGTGATGTCGGAAATACGGGCGGTTCTGGGTGGCGATAAAGCCTATTACGACTTACAGCATCAAATCCGGTTGAGGAACGGGCGCAAGGCCTGGGTACACGAAAAAGCCTTCCTGACCCGGGATGAACAGGGCAACCCGCTGAAATTGATGGGTATCGTCTACGATGTTACCGACAAAATACTCATGTTGGAAAACCTGCGTGATCTGGAAGCTACGCAGGCCTGGCTGAAAAGTCACGACGCGCTGACAGGCCTGAAGAACCGAAATGCCCTCGAAGAACAACTGGCGGAAGCGACCCGGCGGCAGCAGGCGTTTACGCTGGTCTTCCTAGACCTGTACGACTTCAAGACCATTAACAATGCCTATGGTCACCTGTTTGGTGATGTGGTCCTGAAACGGGTGGGTGAAGCCTTTCAGCAACAGTTGCCGGACCGGGTTTTTCGTTATGGTGCAGATGAATTTGTCCTTTTACTCAAAACGGATGAAACGGCACCCGTAATGGAGCGTTTGAGCCGCTTCTTCAGCAAACCCATGTATGTATTGGGTAACCGGATCAACCTTTCCTATGCCTGTGGCAGTGCAGACTTTCCCCAGGACGGGCAGACTACGGCCGAGTTGGTCAAGAACGCAAATTCTGCCCTGTCGGTGGCCAAACAAGGCCATTTGCATGGCCTGCTGGCCTACAAAACTTATATGGGAGCACTGTTTTCAAGTGAGCGTAAAGTGCTGGATGCATTGCACCAGGCATTGGAAGAAAGGCAGTTGATAGCGTATTACCAGCCCAAGGTGGATGTCAGCCAACAGAGGATTCTGGGGATGGAAGCGTTGGTTCGCTGGCGTGATCGCGATGGAGAGTGGATTCCACCCTCGGTGTTTTTACCCGTGGCGGAAAAGCATGACCTCTTGCCCATGCTGGATCAATTGGTACTGCAACAGGCGGTTGAACAGCTGCAGCAATGGCAGGCACAGGGCTACCATCTGGAACTGTCGGTAAACATGACTGCAACGGATTTTCATGACCCGGCCATGGTGAATATCCTGTTGCATCAGCTGGAGCCAGCCGTACAGCAAGCATTGATGCTGGAGATCACCGAAAACGACCTGATGCAATGTGATCAAGAACAGATCAAGCTGATAGAACAATTGAAAAACAAGGGCTTGCGCTTGTCTCTGGATGACTTTGGTACAGGTTATTCTTCGCTGCGGTATCTGCATCAGCTCCCCATTGATCAGCTGAAAATTGACCGGAGTTTTGTCAAGAACCTGCCCGGTGACCGCAAGGATGAACAACTGGTAGCCATCATACGAGACATCGTGCAGCGATTTGAGCTGGATTGTGTGGTTGAAGGCATTGAAACCGAGGCGCAACGGGATTATTTCCTTACGCTCGGTCTGAGCCATATGCAGGGTTTTTTGTTTGGCCAAGCGCTAAGTGGTGAAGAAATCACATCTCTCCTGGCACAATCGGCGTCTATATTCCAGCCACTGGATACCAGCTGACCGTTCCAAGCCGTCTCTGGCATCTTCCCCCTCTTTTGGGGTACGCTTACGCCTCCCAAAAATGGTCAACGGCTTTGCATGATTCCAATCACCGTGTTTCAGGCCCTGCGCAAGGCGCTGGTGCTGGCTGTACTCCCCCTGTCCCTGCTGGGCTGTGGCGC
>JALWTZ010000072.1 GCA_026993285.1 Lysobacterales bacterium
GCGTTTCAGATCGTCCCAGTATTGGGCGCTGGGCTGGAACTGCCAGATATGTACCGGAATTTTTTCAGCCAGTGCATGCAGCAATTCCACCATGATGGCGGGCAGGTTGTGCAGATTGAAACAATCTAGCCGTTGTGGCAGGGATTCCGGATCACTTTGTTGCAGGTGATCCGGCAATGCCTGCAGCAGGGAAACCCGGTTGACCGGATGCTTCTGCTGCAGTTGCTTCCAGAGCCATGCTTGCCAGTTCAGGGCTTCGTGGCGCTTGTCCTGACCGATTTGCCCCCAGCGCAGCAGCCATTGTGGCCGGTGATACTGGTAACGATCGAAGAGATCGGCCATCTTTTCCGCAAGCTGCCAGCGCTCGCGGGCATCTTTGTTGGAAAGCCAGCGCTTCAAGGCAGGAAATTTTTCCAGCTTGTCGCTGAGCAACAGCGGGTAGATTTGCCAGGGCAGCCGCTCCCGGCTGAGCGGGTCATCGACGGGCACTTCCGGATCCAGCTGGCGGTACAAGTGCCAAAGCCAGTTGGCGGGCAACTTGTAGTCAATGCAGCAGCTGACGCCATTGTAGAGTGTAACTTCCTGATCGAGCCAGCGAGCCAGTGCCGGGCTTTGAATCAATACCGTTTGTGAGTGAAAGGGGGGCAGGGACTGTGTGCTCAATGCCTGTGCCAGCGTGGCGGCCAGCTGTTCCAATCGACTGCTGCCGTGCAGATACAGGCCCGGGGCGGGTGAGCTTGCGTGCATTTCATCCATGGGTGCATGATAGCAGTTTTGCTTGCGCCATCTGTGTGTCTTGCCATCGGCAGGTACAAGAAAAACTGCCCGCCAGGCCGTTAATGCTCTTGCCTTGCGGGATGCTCTCTTAGTACACTTCGCTGCCTGCTTGCGCCGGTGTAGCTCAGTTGGCAGAGCAACGCATTCGTAATGCGTAGGTCGGAGGTTCGACTCCTCTCACCGGCACCATTTTGCAGCCTGGCGCGCTTGCGAGGAGCATTTGGAATAGATGCTCAAAGCAGCCCTTGACAAGCCTGATGGCTTCAAGCAGAATGCGCGCCTCGACACTATTCCCCGGTAGCTCAGTCGGTAGAGCAAGTGGCTGTTAACCACTGGGTCGGCGGTTCGAGCCCGTCCCGGGGAGCCATACACAAAAAAGCTGGCCTTTGCGCCAGCTTTTTTATTGCCTCAATTTAGTCGTTTGTATTCACCCACTCGGGGAAGGCGTCGATCAATGGCTGAATCAGGTCGCCATAACGCTTCCAGCGCTGTTGCGAGCTGGTGTAAATGCCCTGGCGTACCTGGTTGACACTGGCTGTGGCGACTCGCCGTTTCTTGCGGCTGAAGGCCAGCACGCTCTCATCCCATTCCAGCCCGATGAAGTCAAAGACCTTGCGACTGGTTTCTTCGGGGGCGTTGACCATGTCCTCGTAGCGCAGATCCAGCATGAAGCCGGGCAGCACCTGATGCCAGTGCTGCATCAGGGTTTCATGGAGGCGATAGTGTGTGATGAAATCCTCCATGTTGTAGGTCCAGGGAAAATGACCGGCAAAGTCGATGGATAGACAGGAAGTTGCCACATCCAGCGGGTTACGTACGCAATGCAGAATACGGGCATTCGGGAACAGCAAGCGAATCAGGCCGATGTAGACGGCATTGCCCAGGTTCTTGTCCACAATGCGGTGCCCCTCCCTGCTACTGAGTCGTAATGCCTTGTCCAGATAGTAGTGGGCCAACCCTGTCCATTTCCCCCTTTCCAGATGCGGCACCCACTCGGGAAACTCTCTTGACGGTTGCAACAGCTCACCGCCGTAACGGCTCAATTGCGGGATTAACTGGCTTTCACCAATGGCATGGATGTCCTGGTGTGTGGCCAGCATGCTTTCGACGAGCGTGCTGCCGGAGCGAGGCAGGCCAACGATAAAAATGGGCGAGGCTTCACTCTGGCTGTATCCACCCAGCTGCCGTAGGGTTTCAGCGGAAAAGATATCGCGGATCTGCTGGTAATAGGCGGCTGTTTTTTCGTGGCCGGATTCCTGATGATGGTACCGCCCTGCCTGGAGAAAATATTCCATGGCCTTGCGGTGATGTCCCA
>JALWTZ010000073.1 GCA_026993285.1 Lysobacterales bacterium
ATCACTCGATGATCTTGGACACCACGCCCGCACCCACGGTACGGCCACCTTCACGGATGGCAAAGCGCAGGCCTTCTTCCATGGCGATGGGCGCAATCAGCTGCACCTTCATCTGGATGTTGTCACCAGGCATCACCATCTCCACCCCTTCCGGCAGCTCAACCGCGCCGGTCACGTCCGTGGTACGGAAGTAGAACTGCGGACGGTAGCCCTTGAAGAACGGCGTGTGACGACCACCTTCGTCCTTGCTCAGCACGTACACTTCTGCCTCAAAGTGGGTGTGCGGGGTGATGGTGCCCGGATGCGCCAGCACCTGACCACGCTCCACTTCGTCACGCTTGGTACCACGCAGCAGCACACCCACGTTGTCACCGGCACGACCTTCGTCCAGCAGCTTGCGGAACATCTCCACACCGGTACAGGTGGTCTTGGTGGTTTCGCGGATACCCACGATTTCAATCTCTTCACCCACCTTGATGATGCCGCGCTCCACACGACCGGTCACCACGGTGCCACGACCGGAGATGGAGAACACATCTTCGATGGGCATCAGGAAGGGCTGATCGATATCACGCTCCGGCTCGGGGATGTACTCATCCATGGCCGCCAGCAGCGATTCCACGGCAGGCACGCCAATGGGGCTGGTGTCACCTTCCAGGGCCTTGAGGGCAGAGCCCTTCACCAGCGGTACGTCGTCACCCGGGAAATCGTAGGCGCTCAGCAGTTCGCGCACTTCCATCTCCACCAGCTCCATCAGCTCTTCATCATCGACCATGTCGGCCTTGTTGAGGAAGACCACGATGTAGGGCACGCCTACCTGGCGGGCCAGCAGAATGTGCTCGCGGGTCTGCGGCATCGGGCCGTCAGCAGCAGAGCAAACCAGAATGGCACCGTCCATCTGCGCCGCACCGGTGATCATGTTCTTCACATAGTCGGCGTGACCCGGACAGTCCACGTGTGCATAGTGACGCTTGTCGGTTTCGTATTCCACGTGCGCGGTGGCGATGGTAATACCACGGGCGCGCTCTTCGGGGGCATTGTCGATCTGGTCGTATGCCTTGAACTCACCACCGCCCATCTTCTCCGCGGACACCTTCGTCAGCGCCGCCGTCAGGGTGGTCTTGCCGTGGTCAACGTGACCAATCGTTCCCACGTTTACATGGGGTTTTGTTCTTTCAAATTTTTCCTTGGACACGACATTTACCTCTCAAAACAATGCTTCATGTTTACGCTGAACGCTTGATCACAGCTTCTGCCAGTTCACCCGTGGCCTCTGCATAATGGTCAAAGGTCATGGTGTAAGTTGCCCGGCCCTGGGTTGCTGACCGCAGGTCCGTGGCATAACCGAACATTTCCGCCAGTGGCACATCGGCCCTGACGATCTTGCCGGCGGGGGCGTCATCCATCCCCTTGAGGATGCCTCGCCTGCGATTGAGGTCGCCCATGACATCCCCCATGTACTCTTCGGGTGTCACAACCTCTACACGCATCACCGGCTCCAGAAGAACCGGGCCTGCCGCCAGCATGCCTTCGCGGAAGGCCATGGAACCGGCGATCTTGAAGGCCATTTCGCTGGAATCGACATCGTGATACGAGCCGTCGAACAGCGTGACCTTCACATCCACCACCGGATAACCGGCCAAAACTCCGCTTTGCATCTGTTCCTGAATACCCTTGTCTACCGCGGGAATGTATTCCTTTGGAATCACTCCACCGACAATGGCATTCTCGAATTCATAGCCCGCACCGCGCTCCATCGGCTCCATACGGATCTTCACATGGCCATACTGGCCGCGCCCCCCGGACTGACGCACAAACTTCCCTTCCTGCTCCACCGACCGGGTGATGCTTTCGCGGTAGGCCACCTGGGGCTTGCCCACATTGGCCTCTACACCAAACTCGCGCTTCATCCGGTCGACGATGATCTCCAGATGCAGCTCACCCATGCCGGCGATGATGGTCTGGCCCGACTCTTCTTCCGTATGGACCCGGAAGGAAGGGTCTTCCTGCGCCAGCCTGGACAAGGCCAGGCCCATCTTTTCCTGATCCGCCTGCGTTTTCGGCTCCACGGCCACCGCAATGACCGG
>JALWTZ010000074.1 GCA_026993285.1 Lysobacterales bacterium
GGTGAATCCCACATGCACCCCAGCATGCTCAAGGCCCTGTTGATCATGACGGTGGCCACCAAGTTTCATTTCGGTGTGGCCCTGTTGCAAAGCGTGCGCGCACGTATTCTTCAACAGGAAAGCAAGGCGAGCTGGGTACAGGAGATGATCGATGAGTGATTTCTGGCAAATGGGCGGCTATGCCATCTATGTCTGGCCTTCCTACGCACTTTTTCTCTTTGTACTGGTCTACTGGCTGGCTGCGCCCTGGCTGGCACACAGGCAGACCCTGCGCAAGCTGGCGCAACAGAAACGGCGAATGAAATCCCGGAACCCATCGAGCGGAGAACAGCATGAATCCCAAGCGTAAACGTCGGCTGATCCTGGTAGCCCTGCTGCTTTTGGGCGTGAGCGCGGCCGTGGCCCTGACCCTCACGGCCCTGAAAGAGAATGTGTCCCTGTTCATCACACCCAAGGACATTGCCGCCGGCAACATTCCGGAAGGCAGCAATTTTCGTGTAGGGGGCATCGTGGTAGCCCAGTCGGTCAAGCGCGACCCGGACTCGCTGCACATCCAGTTTGATGTCACCGATGGTGCCGGTACGGTGCGGGTGGATTACACCGGCATTCTGCCGGACCTGTTCCGTGAAGGTCAGGGTATCGTCGCTCAGGGCCGGATTGAAGACGGTGTTTTCAAGGCCAATGAAGTACTGGCCAAACACGACGAGAACTATATGCCACCGGAAGTGACCGAAGCATTGAAGCAGGCCAATACCCCGGCACCGCACCCCTCCGGAGCGCAATAACATGTTGCCGGAACTGGGCCAGTGGTCGCTGATTCTTTCCCTGTTGGTCGCCAGCAGTCTGGCCATCATTCCGCTGTTGGGCAGTTATCTGCGTCTGGAGGGCTGGATGCGCTATGCAGATCGGGCCACCCGCGTACAATTCGTACTGGTTCTGCTTGCATTTGTCATTCTGACACTGGCCTTTCTGCAAAAGGATTTCTCCGTGGCCTATGTGGCGCAGAACTCTAATACCGCCCTGCCCTGGTATTACCGTATTTCCGCCGTCTGGGGGGCGCATGAAGGTTCACTGCTGTTGTGGGTGCTGATTCTTTGTGCCTGGTCCATTGCTGTTTCACTGAAGGGGCGCGAATTGCCCCTGGTTTTCCGCGCACGCGTACTGGCCATCATGGGTTGGGTTTCCACCGGTTTCCTTGCTTTCATTACCTTCACATCCAATCCATTCCTGCGGCTTTTCCCGGCACCAGCGGAAGGCCGTGATCTCAACCCGTTGCTGCAGGATCCCGGCCTGGTCATTCACCCACCCATGCTCTACATGGGCTATGTGGGCTTTTCCGTGGCCTTTGCCTTTGCCATCGCCGGTCTTCTCGATGGCAAGCTGGACAGCCGCTGGGTACGCTGGGCACGGCCCTGGACCAATCTGGCCTGGGCGGCCCTGACCGGAGGCATCGTGCTGGGCAGCTGGTGGGCCTATTATGAGCTGGGCTGGGGTGGCTGGTGGTTCTGGGATCCGGTTGAAAATGCCTCTTTCATGCCCTGGCTGGCTGGCACGGCCCTGCTGCATTCCCTGGCAGTCACGGAAAAGCGCAAGTTATTCACTTCCTGGACTGTGCTATTGGCCATCATCACCTTTTCTCTCAGCCTGCTGGGGACTTTTCTGGTTCGTTCCGGTGTGCTGACTTCCGTTCATGCCTTCACATCCGACCCCAGCCGTGGCCTGTTTATCCTGGTTTTTCTCGCTGTCATGGCCGGGGGTGCTTTGACTTTGTACGCCTGGCGAGCGCCCAGGCTGGTAGCCCGGCATAATTTCTCGTTGTTCTCTCGTGAAGTGTTGATTCTCGCTGGAAACATCTTCCTGGTGCTGGCCATGGTCGTGGTACTTGCTGGAACGCTTTATCCACTGGTTATTGACCTGATGGGCGTGGGAAAGATCTCCGTTGGTCCTCCCTATTTCCATACGGTATTCCCGCTGGTGCTGGCTCCGCTGGTTCTGTTGATGCCCATGGGGCCCTTTACACGCTGGAAACAGGATGATCCCCAACGGGTAGTGACCCTGCTCTGGCCCGGTGTGCTGCTGAC
>JALWTZ010000075.1 GCA_026993285.1 Lysobacterales bacterium
TCTTGCAAAGTAAGCCGTGAAACCATCTGATATCCGACAGCACCCCTAAAAAAAGCAAAATATCCCAAAACTCCCCGGTTCACGCTATACTGCAATATCTCTTGCCTGCCCTGCGCATCAACCGGCCACCTCCGCATACCGTGTTACGCGCCCCAACCCCAATGAAAATGCACAAACTACAACGAATCCAGAAGGAATTTGCCCAACGCCAGGCCCGGATCGCCCGCCTGACCCTTGGCCTGGCAGCGTATACCATGCTGGTCCTCGGCTTGCATTTTCTGCAAATCACCTCCATACAGCTCACCATTGCCTTGTTTATTGGCTCCCTGGCCTACGGGCTGGTCGTCCACCTGCGCATCTGGCGCTGCCCGGCCTGCAATGGCCACCTGGGCAAGTTGTACATCGGCTTGAAAGCGCCCAAATACTGCCCCCAATGCGGAGTTCGGCTGGTGAATGAATCCTGAGCCATCAGGCACATGGTACCGGGAACCCCATCTACTCTTTTGTATGCGAATTAAATATCATATATGCACCAGACACCCCATATAGAGAGTGGCCATGTGCTTGGAATACGAATGGTTCATGACAGCAGAATCACGCAAAAAACGGCGGGATAAAGAAGGTGTGACCGTCGAAGAGATCACCGAGTGCCTGGGTACCTTTCATTCCACTGTCTATCCCATTGCTACAGAAATGGCACAATGGCTATACGACAACTGGACCCTGGCCCAGATCTACCAGCTATCCAAACGGATGCGCAGAATCCTGTTTGAAATTATCGAACAATCTCCAGAATGTCCTGAGAACGCCAAACCGCCAGAATATCGAGACGTTCACTCCATCATGGATTCATAGCCATCCACTCCCGCAAGGAATATGAGTAGGGTTTTGGCTGGCAGCAGACACCATCCCTGATGAAACAGCACGGGATTGACAAGCTTCCACCAATCGACCAGTAAGGCCTTGCGGCTTGCAACCACCGTCCCTGTTCAGCAAAAACGGATGTCACTCTGGCTTCCATAGCAGAATGAGACAGAGGGAAGCTTGCAACCGGATGAGCAACTGGTGGGTTTTGTCAGGCAGCACAACGAAACCATCATGCACGGGCCAGCGCCAATCTTACGGCTCCCTGCTGCTAAAATGCCCCTCATGAATATCGAACTCACCCATGAATGCCGTTGCCCGGATGACAAGATCCAGCCGCGCCTGCGGCAGTTGGCTGAAATCATTCAGGCCCGCTGGCCGGTCCAGCTACAGGCCAGCGATGATGGCTGGCTGTTGCGTGGTCAGGGGCTGGAAGGCCGTATTGTCCATCAGGGCCGGGAGGTGCGGGTCCGGCTCAAACTGGGGCTGTTGTTGCGGCCCATGGCCGGGCGCATCGAGCAGGGCATTCGTGAAACCCTGGAGGAGAAACTCTGATGCGGGCCACGCTGAACATCGCCCTGGAGGCCGCCCGCAAGGCGGTGGCCTGCCTGCGGCAACATGCCCGCCAGCGTTCCACGCTGGTGGTGGAACACAAGGGGCTGAACGAGTTTGTCTCCCAGGCCGATCACGAGGCCGAGCAGATTATCATCGAACACCTGCAGCACCATTGCCCAGAGCATGCCATCCTGGCGGAGGAATCCGGCCACCACGCCGGCAGCGAGGGGCTGTGGATCATCGACCCGCTGGACGGCACCACCAATTTTCTCCACGGCGTGCCCCAGTATGCCGTCTCCATTGCCCTGGAAATCGACGGCCAGGCACAACTGGCGGTGGTGGCGGATGTGGAGCGGCAGGAGTACTTCACCGCCCTGCGCGGCCAGGGCGCCTGGCTGGATGGCCAGCCCATGCGGGTTTCGGCCCAGCCCACGCTGGAAGGTGCCCTGCTGGCCACCGGCACCCCCTACCGGGATGCTTCCATCATCGACCCCTACGCCGAGTGGATGACCGCCCTGATCCGCGCCAACACCGCTGGCATCCGCAGGCCGGGGGCGGCGGCGCTGGATCTGGCCTGGCTGGCCTGCGGCCGCTTCGACGCCTTTTTCGAATACGGCCTGGCCCGCTGGGATGTGGCCGCCGGCGCCCTGCTCATCGAGGAGGCCGGCGGGCGCATCAGCGGCCTGGACGGGCAAGCCGCCCGCTTCCCACCCGGCGATATCATTGCCAGCAACGGCGCACTGCATCCGGCCATGCTGGCCGTGGCCCAACCCTTTCAGCGGCAGCCATGAAAGCCCTGTGGCTGCTGTTCATCCTAGCGAGCGGAATTGCCATGTCGACTGAAACCACCCTGCAGCAACAACTCCAGGCCGCGCTGGCCGCCAAGGGGCCGGACTACCGCCCGCGCACCCAGCTGCTGAATGCCGACGGCAGCCCCAAATACACCAACCGGCTGATCCTGGAATCTTCCCCCTATCTGCTGCAGCACGCCCACAACCCGGTGAACTGGCGTGCCTGGAACGCAGAAACCTTCGCCGAAGCCCGCCGGCTGAACCGGCCCATTTTTCTCTCCATCGGCTATTCCACCTGCCACTGGTGCCATGTGATGGAGGAGGAAAGCTTCGACAACGAAGCCGTGGCCGAGGTGCTCAACCGGCATTACATCGCCATCAAGGTGGACCGGGAACAACTGCCGGATGTGGACAGCATCTACATGCAGGCGGTGATGGCCATGCAGGGGCACGGCGGCTGGCCGCTGAATGTGTTTCTCACCCCGGAAGGCGAACCCTTCTACGGCGGCACCTATTTTCCCCGCCAGCCCTTCATCCAACTGCTGCAACAGATTGCCGACCTGTGGCAGAACCGCCGCGACGAGCTGCTGCAACAGGCCAGGGGCATACGCGAACACCTGCAACAGCGCAACCGCACCCAGAAACAGAACGCCCGCCTGGATGCCAGCGTGGTGCAGCGGGCGGTGCGCCAGGCCAACAGCGCCTGGGATGATCTGGACGGCGGCTTCGGCCAGGCTCCCAAGTTTCCCCATGAAGTGCTGTTGCAGTTTTTGCTCAATACTGCCTGGCTGGAAGAAAACGACGACGACCGGCGCGCGCTGGAACCGGCCCTGCACAGCATTCGCCACATGGCCGCTGGCGGCATTTTCGACCAGATCGGCGG
The DNA here is from genome assembly GCA_026993285.1 of Lysobacterales bacterium. Lineage (GTDB taxonomy): Bacteria > Pseudomonadota > Gammaproteobacteria > Xanthomonadales > S139-57 > S139-57. Next base: position 3,094 of record JALWTZ010000075.1, read on the forward strand.
CGGCTGGCACCGTTACGCCACCGACAGCGCCTGGCTGATCCCTCATTTCGAGAAAATGCTCTACAACCAGGCGCAGATGGCCCTGGCCCTGGCCGATGCCATCGCCCTGGAACCCAACCCCTGGCTGGTGGACGTGCTGGAACGCACCCTGAACTACACCCTGCGGGAAATGCGCCGCGACGACGGCCTGTTCTATTCCGCCAGCGATGCCGACAGCGAGGGCGAGGAAGGCAAGTTCTTCGTCTGGCACTACCAGGAGCTGCAAACTGCGCTGGGTGATGCCTTCGGTCAGGCGCAGTCCATCTACGACATCCGCAAAACTGGCAACTGGGAGGGCGTAATCATTCCCGCCCTGCTCGCGCCGGCGGATGAACTGGCTGAAAAACAGCAACGTCCCCTGCCCGCCCTGCTGGCCGAAAAGCGGGCCATCGACCAGCGCCTCTACCCGCTGCGGAAAAAGCGTATTCCACCCGCCACCGACCACAAGATGATCACCGCCTGGAACGCCATGCTGCTGCAGGCCTTCGCCCGCGCCGGTGCCCGTCTCGGGCGGTCGGACTGGCTGGATGTGGCCGAGCAGGGCCTGGACCGGCTCTGGGCGCTGCAATACCGGCAGGAAACCGGCCTGCGGCGCATCCACCTGCAGGGTGAGGCGGCCATTCCGGCCATCCTGGACGACCACGCCCAGTTCATCCAGGCCATGCTGGAACTGCAGCACTACCGCCCCGACAACCGCTGGCTGCAGCGCAGCCGCACCCTGGCCGAAGCCCTGCAGGCCTTTGCCGACCCCATCGGCGGCTTTTTCATGGATCGGCCGCAAGACGACGGCACCCCGGCCATCAGCCGGGTCAAGGAAGGGGCGGATGGCGCTCTGCCCTCGGGCAATGCCGCCGCCGTGCTGGCCCTGGCCGATCTCTACCAGGCCACGGGTGATACCCGCTGGAAAGCGCAGGCCGAGGCCACCCTGGCCGCCTTCAGCGAGGAAATCCGCCCGCAACCCATGCTGTTTCCCGGCCTGCTGCTGGGCCGCCAGCGCCTGAAAGGCTGGGATGGCCGCCCGGTGGTGCTGGCCGCCGGCGGCAAGCTGCGCGTCAGCATTGCGCGCAAAAGCGCTTCCAGCGGTGAACTGCGCCTGCAACTGCCCGCCGGCTGGCATGTGAACGCGCCGCAACCCGGCGTGGAGGGGCTGGTGGGCCTGTCGCTGCGGGCACTGGACGGCACCCGCCTGAACCTCCAGTGGCCGGCGGCTCAAAGCCAGCCCACCGGGTTCAGCGAGCAGGCCCTGCAACTTTTCAGCGGCGAGATTGTACTACCCTTCCACTGGACCGAAACCCGGACCTGGCTGGCACTGGAGCTGCAATTCCAGGCCTGCGACCTGAAACAATGCCTGCCGCCGGAACAGCTGCGCCTGCTGCTGCCGGCCTGGCGGGGTGAAATCACAACGGGAGCACCCTGATGCTGCGTGACTGGCTGTTGCCGACGCGTATTCCGCCGCTGGCGAGGGCACAAATGCCACGGGAACTGCTGACCTGGTCCCTGCTGGCAGTCACCCTGGGCGTGGTGGAAGGCGGCGTGCTGGGGGTGATCGTGAAAAAGGCCTTCGCCGGCACGGTGGACGAGTTCTGGCTGCACCAGGCCGTGGCGCTGGTCTCCGGCGCGCCGGCCTTTGCCAATCTTTCCAGCCTGTGGTGGTCGGGCAAGAGCCACGGCAAGGGCAAGACGGCCTTTCTCAACCGCCTGCAATGGTTTACCGTGGCCATGGTGCTGCTCACCGCCGCCGCGCCGGTAAACGCACCCGGCCTGTTCTGGTTTGTCGGCAGCGCCATTCTGGCCCGTGTGGGTTGGGCCGGGGTCATCACCCTGCGGGCCACGGTCTGGCGGGCCAACTTCCCCCGTGAAGTACGCGCCACCCTGGCCGGGCGGCTGGCGGCGGCCTCCGCCGTGCTCATGGCCGGCAGCGGCATGCTCACCGGCTGGCTGATGAACCGCGACCCGCTGGCCTACCACTGGGTGTTTCCACTGGCGGCGCTGGCCGGTGCCCTGGGGGCGCTGGTCTACCGCAAGGTGGGCATGCGTGGCCAGCGGGCACTGGTCAAGCGGGAACAGGCGCTGGTGGATGCCACCGGCGTGGGCCTGGCGCAAGCCTGGCAGATCCTGCGGCGGGACCGGCCCTTCCGCAATTACATGCTCACCATGTTCGTCTTCGGCTCCGGCAACCTGATGGTCACCGCGCCGCTGATTCTCATCCTCAACGAACAGGGCCTGAGCAGTTTCGCCCAGATGATGATCACCTCCTCCCTGCCACTGGCGGTCATCCCCCTGTTCGTGCCCATCTGGGCCAAACGACTGGATGCCAGCCACATCATCCCCTTCCGTGCCTTTCACAGCTGGTTTTTCGTCGTCACCCATTGCTGCTTTGCCCTGGCGGCCTGGCAGCACTGGCCGGCCCTGTACTGGCTGGCCGCCGTGGGCCTGGGCATATCCTACGCCGGCGGCCTGCTGGGCTGGAACCTGGGCCACCACGATTTCGCTCCGCCGGAACTGGCCGCCCAGTACATGGGCATTCATGTCACCCTTACCGGCCTGCGCGGGCTGATCATGCCGGTGATCGGCGTGAGCCTGTATGAATGGCTGAAAGCCCATCACCCCGGCAGCCAGGATGCCACCCTCTGGCTGCCCTGGACCCTCTGCCTCAGCGGCGCCATTTTGTTCATGCTGTTGAAAAGGCAGTATCTCTCCGCCCAGGTGGCCAGCCCGCGGCCCAACAGCGCCACCGCGCAGATCCGCAACGACCCGGGGAGCGGCAGCTGATGAAAGCCATGATTCTCGCCGCCGGCCGGGGCCAGCGCCTGATGCCGCTGACCGCCCACACACCCAAGCCACTGGTGCCTTTTGCCGGCCGGCCCATGATCGAATGGCACCTGGAAAAGCTGGCCCGTGCCGGTTTCACCGAAGTGGTCATCAACCTGAGCTGGCTGGGAGAGCAGATCCGCCAGCACCTGGGTGATGGCACCCGTTTTGGCCTGCGCCTGCACTACAGCGAGGAGGCACAGGCACTGGAAACCGCCGGCGGCATCCGCCATGCCCTGCCACTGCTGGGTTCGCATTTTGCCGTCATCAACACCGATATCTGGACCGATTTCGACTACGCCCGCCTGCGTCGGCCGGTGGCGCAACCCCATCTGGTGCTGGTCAACAACCCGCCGGACCACGCGGGTGATTTCGCCCTGAGCGGCAACCGCCCCCACACCGATGGTCAGCCCCGCTACACCTTCAGCGGCCTGGCCTGCTACCCGGCCCGTTTTTTCCAGAACCTGCCCGATGGCCGGCCACAGCCGCTGGCCCCGATGCTGAGGGCCGCCATGGCCAACGGGGACATCACGGCGGAGCGGTACACCGGCCCGTGGTTCGACCTCGGCACGGCCGAACGCATCGCCCGTGCCGAAACCTGTCTTCGCCAGCAACAGGAGAGCCGTCATGACTGAACAACGCCCACCCACGGCGGCCGAAGCCGTGCCTGTGCAAACAACCACCGGCTACCCGCCCCCCTTTGCCGGTGAGGTGACGGGCCGGCACAAGCGCAAGCTGGGGGATGCCTTCGGCCTCAGCCGCTTCGGGGTCAACCTCACCGAGCTGCAGCCGGGAGCCGCCTCCGCCCTGGCCCATTACCACGCCTTGCAGGATGAGTTCATCTATGTGCTGGAAGGCCACCTCACCCTGGAACTGGGCACGGAACGCTACCGGCTCGGCCCCGGGGACTGCGTCGGCTTTCCCCACGGCACCGGTGTGGCGCACCGGCTGGTCAACGAAAGTGAAGCGCCAGCCCGCTATCTGGAAATGGGCGACCGCACGCCGCTGGATGAAGTGCTCTACCCCGGCAGGGATCTACGGGCGTGTGCCGACGCGCAGGGCCGCTGGCGCTTTCTCCACGCCGACGGCAAGCCCTGGCAGAAGGATCAGTGATCGCGCCGAACCGGGAAGGTCAGTTGCAGGCTTTGCCCGTTGTCAAAGGCCAGCGTGATGGGCACGCTGACCCCGGCCCGGATGGGCTGCCGGGCCTGCATCAGCATCAGATGATAGCCGCCCGGTTCCAGCGCGACGCGCTGCCCCGCGGGAATGACGATGCTTGTCTGCTGGCGCATGCGCGCCATGCCGTTTTCCACCACGCTGCGGTGCATCTCCACCATGCGGAAGGCCGGTGAAGACACCTCCACCAGCGCCACCGGCTTGTCTGAGGTGTTTTTCAGGCTCACGAACCCCGCCCACATGCTGACACCGGGCGGCGCTTCGCGAATCCAGGGATTGCTGGCTACCACCTGACCAGCCGCCATGGCAGGCAGGGTCAGCAGGCATTGGAGAAACAGGGCGCGAATCAGAATTCTCATGCTATATTCCCGTATACAAGTTTTTCGTCACTATAGCCTCGCCCATTGGGAATGGACAAGCCATGTCACAGATTTTGATCATCGACGACCAGTCCACCAGCCGCATGCTGCTGGCCAAACTACTCAACCAGCTGGACAGCAACCTGGATATCCACGATTTCGACAACGCCCGCGAAGCACTGGGCTGGTGCGAGGACAACATCCCCGATCTGGTGCTGGTGGACTACTCCATGCCCGGCATGAACGGCATCGAATTCACCGAAACCCTGCGCCGTATTCCGGCCCTGCGGGATGTGCCGGTCATCATGATCACCATCTCCGATGACGAGGATGTAAAACTGGAAGCACTGGATGTGGGCGCCACCGACTTTCTCAACAAGCCCATCGACCATTTCGAGCTGCGCGCGCGGGTGCACAACCTGCTGACCCTGCGCCGGCACCAGACCAGTACCCGCGAGCGGCTGCACCACCTGGAAGACCAGATCCACCAGTTGCGCCAGTCCTTCGAAACCCAGCGCGAACAGCACCGGCAGATGCTGCTCACCCTGCTGGGGCAAAAGGCCATTCTCAGCCCGGCTCAGGCCCGTGCCACCAGTGAAATCGCCAGCCTGCTGGGGCAACAACTGCAGCTGGATGCCACCCGCCTGAATCGCCTGTTTCAGGCAGCCCCGCTGTACGCGCTGAGCAAGGATGGCATCGGTGAGACCATTCTCACCAAACCCGGCAAGCTCTCGGATGAGGAAAAGAAACGGGTACAGCAGCACCCGGACTGGGGACATCAGGCCCTGCAACCGGTGGAAGACGACCCCACCATGGGTCTGGCCGCACAGATTGCCCTGCACTATCGGGAAAATCACGATGGCAGCGGCTACCCACGGGGGCTGAAAGGCGAGGAAATCCCGCTGGAAGCCCGCATCATCCATCTGGTGGATGCCATCAT
>JALWTZ010000076.1 GCA_026993285.1 Lysobacterales bacterium
GATGGGGCCGCACGCGGATATCCACATACAGGTCGCCGGCGGCGGCGCCGGCACTACCGGCATGGCCTTCGCCACTGAGGCGGATGCGGTCGCCGTTGTCCACGCCCGCGGGAATCTTCACCGACAGCTTGCGCGTGCCCCGCACCCGGCCCGCGCCGTGGCACTGGCCGCAGGGGTTTTCGATTACCGTGCCTTGGCCGCGACAGGTGGGGCAGGCCTGCTGCACGGTGAAGAAGCCCTGGCGCATGCGTACCTGGCCGTGGCCGTTGCAGGTGGTGCAGGTGCTGCGCTTGCCGTCACTGGAACCGGTGCCGCCACAGGCCTCGCAGGCCATCATCATCGGCACTTCGATTTCCTTTTCCACGCCCAGTACGGCTTCTTCCAGGTCCAGCACCAGTTCATGGACCAGGTCCGCGCCCCGGTTGCGCCCGCCTCCCCGGCCGCCACCGAAAATCTCGTTGAAGATGTCACCGAAGATGTCGTCCACCCCGCCGTGGAAGCCGCCGGCACCGCCCGCGCCCATGGACGGGTCCACCCCGGCATGGCCGTAACGGTCATAGGCCGCCCGCTTGTCGGCATCGGAGAGCACTTCGTAGGCTTCCTTGGCTTCCTTGAAGCGCTCCTGCGCCTCCGGGTCGTCCGGGTTGCGGTCCGGGTGGTATTTCATCGCCAGGCGGCGGAAGGCCTTCTTGATTTCCACCTCGGTGGCCGTGCGCTCCACCGCCAGTACTTCGTAATAATCCCGCTTCTGCGACATATCGTGATTCCCGCGTGTCAGGGTTGCAGATACGACAAAGCCGCCGCCTCCGGTTCAGAGGCAGCGGCCTGTCGCTGGACAAGCTTACTTGTCGTCTTTCACTTCTTCGAACTCGGCGTCGACCACATCGTCGTCCGTGGCGGCACTGCCGGTTTCCGCCTGTTCGGCACCCGGCTGGGCCTGCGCCTGGGCGGACTGGGCCAGCTGGCCGGCCACGGCTTCCAGCTCGGCCGACTTGCTGGTGATGGCGTCCTTGTCGTCGCCCTTGATCAGCTCTTCCACTTCCTTGACCAGGCCTTCGGCCTTCTCCTTCAGGGCGGCGTCCAGGCTGTCGCCGTTTTCGCTGATGATCTTCTTCACGCTGTGGGCCAGTGCGTCGGCCTTGTTGCGCGCTTCCACCAGCTCGTGGAACTTGCGGTCGGCCTCGGCGTTGGCTTCGGCGTCCTTGATCATCCGCTCGATTTCTTCCTCGCTCAGACCGGAGCCGGCCTTGATCTCGATCTTCTGCTCCTGGCCGGTTTCCTTGTCCTTGGCCGAGACGTGCAGAATGCCGTTGGCGTCAATGTCAAAGGTCACTTCGATCTGCGGCACGCCACGCGGCGCGGGCTTGATGCCGGTGAGATCGAAACGGGCCAGCGACTTGTTGGCCGATGCCATTTCCCGCTCACCCTGCAGCACATGCACGGTGACGGCGGTCTGGTTGTCCTCGGCGGTGGAGAACACCTGCGTGGCCTTGGTGGGGATGGTGGTGTTCTTCTCGATGAGCTTGGTCATCACACCGCCCATGGTTTCGATACCCAGGCTCAGCGGGGTCACGTCCAGCAGCAGCACATCCTTGACATCACCGGCCAGCACGCCACCCTGCACGGCGGCACCAATGGCCACGGCCTCGTCCGGGTTCACATCCTTGCGCGGCTCCTTGCCGAAGAAGGCGGCCACGGTTTCCTGTACCTTGGGCATACGGGTCTGGCCACCCACCAGAATGACATCGTCGATGTCGGAGGGGCTCAGGCCAGCATCCTTGAGGGCGATTTTCACCGGCTCCATGGAACGCTGGATGAGGTGATCCACCAGCGACTCCAGCTTGGCGCGGGTCAGCTTCAGGTTCAGGTGCTTGGGCCCGCTGGCATCCGCCGTGATGTACGGCAGGTTGATTTCCGTCTGCTGGGCGGAGGACAGCTCCACCTTGGCCCGCTCGGCGGCTTCCTTCAGGCGCTGCAGGGCCAGCGGATCGTTGCGCAGGTCGAAGCCCTGCTCCTTCTTGAATTCATCCACCACATAGTCGATGACGGCGTTGTCGAAGTCCTCGCCACC
>JALWTZ010000077.1 GCA_026993285.1 Lysobacterales bacterium
GCCGGTGAGACCGGCATGATTGTTGCCAGCCACCTGCGGGAAGACCTGGCCCTGTGCCAACGGGTATTGCTGCTGGCAGATGGGCAGATCCGGCATGAACTGACAGCCGAAGCCCTGAACAACACGCCACTGTGCGAGCATCTGGAGAACATCGCATGCTGACCCTGCTGTTGCGGGACTGGAAAGCCCATGCGCGTCAGCCACTGCTTTGGGCACTGGCCGCCGGTTTTGTGGTACTGACCGCCTTTTTCTTTCTGCTGCAACTGGAACATTACCAGCATGTACGCCCACTGCTGGAACGGCAGGCGCATCCTCCCGGTGCCAGCGATCTGATTCTCGTACCCTGGGCTTTCAACACCACCCTGGCTTTCATGGTGCTGGTGCCCATGCTGGCCGGTCGGGCCTTTGTGGCGGAATACCGTCAGGGGTTGCTGCCGCTGGTGCTGGGCTGGCGGATTGGCCCCAGTGGCTGGTTTCTGGCCCGCTGGCTGGGCTGGCTATTGCCTACCCTGCTGTTGCTGGCCATCGTCGCCGCCATGCCCCTGGGCCTGACACTGGCCGGGCCGGTGGATGTGGGGCGCATGTGGCCCAGCCTGCTGGCCATTGCGCTTGCAGTGACCGCCTTCAGTACCGTAGCAGTCGCCATGGCTGCCTGGGTGCGCGACCCGGCCATGGCGGCCCTGGCCGCCTTTCTGCTGCTGTTGTTGTTCTGGATACTGGACTGGTCAGCCCGCGGGCAGGCCGCCAGCCTGGACACGGCCATCTTTCAACTCTCCCTGTTCGAGCATTTTCGCCGCATGAACGCCGGCCTGATTCATGCGGAAGACCTGGCCTGGTTTGCCGGCTTTTCCCTGTTCTTTATCGTGCTGGGCATCAGCCGTCTGGCAGGATTCCGCCAGGGCGGCTGGCGTACCCTGACTCGCCTGTTACCCATCCTGCTGCTGGGGCTGGGGGCCTGTTACGCGCTGGGCAGCAGCGGCAGGGTGTGGGACAGCAGCTGGCAACAGCGCTTCAGCCTGCAGCCCCCCACCCGTGCACTGCTGGCGAGCATCAAACAGCCGGTGCAAATCACGGCCTGGGCCAGTGAAGATGAAACCCTGCGCGCCCGGATTCGCCGTTTCCTCGCACCCTGGCAACGCCTGCAGCCCCTGCTGCAACTGCAATTCCGCAACCCGCAGACAGAAGCCGATACCGCCCGCCGGCTGGCCATTCATGCCGATGGCACCCTGCTGTTGCGACAGGGTGGGCGCGAACAACGACTGGACCAGGCACTGGATGAACGCAGCCTGGCACTAGCGCTCTGGCGGCTGCAGTTGCAGGACCACGGCCCGGTGGCCATGCTGCAATGCGCCGACTGCGGCGGCCTGAACGATGAAACACCTGCCGGTTTCAGCCACCTGGCCGAAACCTTACGACTGCGTGGCCTGCAAGTCTTTCCCCTGGATCCTTCACAAGTGGTGGGCATCCCCCTCGGTACCCGGCTGCTGATCATCCCCGGCCCTGCCGGCACACTGCCGGCCTCATGGTGGGAAAGGGTTCAGGCCTGGCTGGAGCAGGGCGGCAGCCTGCTCTGGCTGGCGGACGTGGAAGCCCTGGAACAGCCCCCTGCACTCTGGCAACTCTGGGGTATTCAGGCACAGGCCGCGCTACACAATACCCGCGTGCCACCTGTGTCAAGCCTGGATGGCGTGCAAGCCCCACCCGCTTTGGCCGGACCCTTGCTGTTTGCTCCACCACCCGCTGGCTGGCAGGTGCTGTGGCAATGCCGGCAGCAGCCCTGTGCCCTGTTGCGGGAAGAGATCCTGCCCAATGCGCGTCATGCACGCATCCTGCTGCTGGGTGACAGCGATGTGGCGCGCAATCGCTGGCTGAACCTGCCCGGGTACAGTGACAGCCTGGCCCCCCTGCTGGGCTGGCTGCTGGACGCCAAAGCACAATTCACCCTGCCACTGCTGCAGCCACCGGATGCCGCACTGGACCTTCCCAAAGCACTGCAGGCGAAACTGGGGCTGTTCTGGCTGCTGGTCGTACCCTTGACATTGTTGCTGACCGGCTGGATCCTGCGCCTCAAACCCTGCACACAAGTCAACCGTTTGCCATCATGAACAAGACCACCATACCCGATGCCAGCCAGGCCCTGCCCGGCCGCGACACCCCCATGCCCGTGCCTCCCGCCCATGCGGTGCTACAGCGGCCCATGACGCCGCCCTTTCCCGATGATTGCACGGAGATCCAGCTGGGCATGGGCTGCTTCTGGGGCGCGGAACGGCTGTTCTGGCAGCTGGACGGGGTCTGGGTGACGGCGGTGGGCTATGGCGGCGGTTACACACCCAACCCGACCTATGAGGAAGTCTGCAGCGGCCGCACCGGCCACGCGGAACTGGTGCGCGTGATCTACCGGCCGGAGCAATTGCCGCTGGAACGGCTGCTGCAGGCCTTCTGGGAAAACCACGACCCCACCCAGGGGATGCGCCAGGGCAACGACATCGGCAGCCAGTACCGTTCCTGTATTTTCTACAGCGACCCGGCCCAGGCCACTGCCATTGAAGCCAGCCGCGCACGCTACCAGCAGGCGCTGGATGCAGCGGGCCGAGGAATCATTACCACCGAGATTGCTCCGGCCGGGCTTTTCTACTACGCCGAGGCCTACCATCAGCAGTATCTGGCCAAGAACCCCCAGGGTTATTGTGGCCTGGGCGGCACGGGCATTTGCCTGCCACCGGAGGAAAATCCGGCCTGAGCAGCCCCGGTCAGCAGTCCCGGCGGGCCAGCGGCAACTCAATGCGGAAGCAGGCACCGCCCAGCTCGCCGTCCACCAGTGCCAGCCGGCCCTGATGCCGCTCTACGATACCCCGGGCAATGGCCAGCCCCAGACCGGCGCCACCGGAATCCTTGCTGCGGCTATCATCCAGGCGGGTGAAGGGTTCAAAAATGAGATCATGCTTGCTTTCGGGTATGCCGGGGCCGTCATCTTCCACCAGAATCACCAGCTGCTCGCCATCGCGAAACCAACGCACCAGCACCTGTGAAGCGGCATAGCGGGCCGCATTGCGCATGAGATTGATCAGTGCACGGCCCAGCTGGCGCTCGTCCGCCCAGCAGGTTTCCGGCGCAGAAGCATCCGCGGAAAGCTCCAGTTGTACATCCGGATAGATGGAATGCACCTTGTGCTGCAGGCCCTGCAACAGATCGCGCACGCCCACCTCCGAGCAGTGCAGCTGAAAATTGGTGGCACGGATACGGGCATAGTTGAGCACCTCGGCCACCAGTTCCTCCAGCTCCTGCTGGGCCTGACCAACCTGCTGCCACAAATGTTCCCGCTGGGCCGGGTCTTCGGTATCCCGCAGCATTTCCAGGGCAAACTGCATCCGTGCCATGGGGCCACGCAGCTCGTGGGCCACCCCGTGCAACAACTCGCGCTGCAGAGTCAGGGTCACTTCCTGCTGCTCCTGCCAGGCCTGAATCTTGCGGGCCAGCGCATTGGCCCGATTCGTCAACTCGGCCAGTGCGTCCTGGCGTGCATCCACCAGAGTGGTCTGCGCCCGCCCGTCTCGCACCAGCGCGTCGAGAAAATGGGAAATGCGTACAAGACGCCGGCCCAGCCAGCGCTGGTAGACCAGCACCACCAGGATCTGGAACAGGGCGCTGACCACAAACAGCAGATAGGAATCGATATGCTTCCAGAAGGCGCTTTCGACAAAGGCGCCCGCAATGATGACCTTGTCCTCGCTGACCCGGATCAGGGCGGTATCCTGAAAGCTGTCGATCAGTACCACCGGGTAGTGCTTCTTGTCCAGATAGAGTTTCTGCCAGTTTTCGATTTCCTTGCTGTCCATGGAAATCAGGTCGATGGGAATCCGCCACAAGTCCTGGTACTTGACCACCAGCCGGTTCCAGTCCGCTTCCCCCTTGGCCTGCTGCAAATCCGCCATCAGGGGTGCGATTTTCTCTCGCAATACCGCCTCGATGCGCGCATCCTGCCAGTCGGCCACCCAGCGGGTCACCGTATCACTGGTGGCCAGTTGCATGACCAGCAGATTGACGACGATCAGGGCCAGTATCAGCCCCTTCAGGCCCGGCGCCTTGCCCAGCCAGCGCATCACGGGCACAGCATGTAGCCCTGATTGCGCACCGTTTTCAACAGGCGCGGGTTGCTGCGGTCATGTTCCAGCTTCTTGCGCAGGCGGGAGACACGCAGATCCACCGACCGGTCGAACACATCCGGTGCCATGTGAAAGATTTTCCGGTGCAGGTCCTCCCGGCTCACCGGCTTGCCCAGCTCCTGTGCCAGCAGGGCCAGCAGATCGAATTCGGCGGTGGTCAGATCCACCGTCATGCCATCCAGGCGAGCTTCCCGCCGGGCCAGATCCACTTCCAGGTTCTGGGCCACCACCACCTGGGCTTCCGGGTCCGGCGGCTGACGGCGCAGCTGGGCGCGCACATGGGCCAGCAGCACCTTCGGATTCACCGGCTTGACCAGATAATCATCCGCGCCGGTTTCCAGGCCAGCGACCTCATCCATGTCATCGCCCAGGGCCGTAAGCATGATGATCGGCCCCTTGTAAAACTCGCGTGCCCGCGCGCAGACTTCCAGCCCGTTCATGCCCGGCAGCATCAGATCCAGTACCACCAGATCCGGCGGGCGATTGAGCAGCTCGGCCAGGGCCTCGGTCCCGCTTTCCACCGACTGGGTGGCATAGCCCTGCTCGCCGAGAAAGGTGCAGACCAGCGCATTGAGCGCCCGATCATCTTCCACCACCAATATGCGCGGCTGCTCGTTCATGGTTCAGGCTCCGCGATAAATGCAACCGGATGTACAGGTTTCATGCACCACCACCTGGCTCAATTGCGGCAGGGCCGGCTTGAGGCGGTCCCAGATCCAGCGGGCCAGGTTCTCGCTGGTGGGGTTGTCCAGACCCGCCACTTCATTGAGGTAATGGTGATCCAGTTGATCGTAGAGCGGCTGAAAGGCCCGCTTGATCTCGGCGAAATCCATCACCCAGCCACTGTGCTCACCCACCGGGCCGGAAACATGGATTTCCACCCGGAAGGTATGCCCGTGCAGGCGGGCGCACTTGTGCCCTTCCGGCACATGCGGCAGGCGGTGGGCCGCCTCAATGTTGAATTTCTTGAATATGCTCGTCATGCCGGCATTGTAACCGAGGTTTTGCCCCCTGTGCCGTCAAACCTGCACTTTACGCCAGCGGCCGGTTTGCCAGTGGCGAATAAACCAGCTGGCCTGCAGTAGCCGGTAGCCCCCCTGCACCAGCCACACCGTCAGCAGGCTGCCCCCCAGGCCGGGACCGGCCAGCCAGGCCAGGGGTAAAAACATGCCCCACTGGCTGATCAGGGATACCCGCATCACCCGGCGTGAATCACCCGCACCCAGCAGGCTGTGCATCAGGGTCATGCCGATGGCATCGAACCAGACCATGCCCGCCATGATACGCAGGGGCAATTGCGCCATGGCCAGGGTAGCCGGGTCCTGCAGAAAAATCCGCAACACCGGCCCGGCGAACAGAAACAGGATCAATCCCACAACCGTGGCCACCGAAGTGGACAACCAGGCCACACGCCAGCCCCAGGCCCAGGCCGCATCCGGCTGGCCGGCACCCAGGGCGTGTCCCACCAGTGACGCGGCGGCAATCCCCAACCCCATGGAGGGCAACAGGGCCACCAGGGTGAGGTTCATCAAGACATTCAGGGCGGCCACTTCCGAAGTGCCCAGTTGCCCCACGATCCAGAACAGCACCAGCATGCCGGTCGCAAAGAAAAACTGCTGCACGCTGGAGGGCAGGGAAATGCGCAGCATCCGCGCCAGGGTTTCTCGCCGGGGTATACGCTGGAGAAAGCCCTCGTCACGGGCATTGTTCCAGGCCAGCACCGCATAGACCAGCGAACCGAAGGCCAGCGACAGGCTGGTGGCCAGGGCCGCGCCTTTCACCCCCATGGCCGGCGCACCCAGGTGCCCGAAAATCAGTACCCAGTTGAGAAAAATGTTCAGTGCATGCATCAGCAGCAGGGTGGTCAGGTAGAAGCCCGTCTGGCGCATGGCGCTCCAATAGCCGCGAAAGGCGAAATTCATCCCCACAAACATGATGGCCGCTGCACGAATCTGCAGATAGCTTTCGGCTTGCGGTTGTACAGCGGCATCACCCGTCAGTACCTGCATCAGCGGGCCAGCCACCCACCACACCAGTGCCATCAACGGCAGGCCCATGAGCCAGGCCAGCAGCAGGCCACCATCCAGCGGAGCGGCCAGCGCACCCCGCTGCCCTTCCCCCAGCCGGCGGGCGGTGATGGCCTGTACACCCGTGGCCAGACCCAGTACCGGCGCGGTGAGCATGAAATTGGCAAAGGCCCCCAGGCCGGTGGCCGCCAGCGCCACATCCCCCAATTGCCCCACCATGGCGATATCCACCAGATTCAGCAGATTCTGCGACACCATCCCGCCCATGATGGGCAGGGCAATCTGCAAGATGTGCTTGCGCTGTTCCACATCGGGAAACCGGGGCAAGGCAAGTAATAATCGACGCATGGCCGGCAGTATGCGATGCCGGCAAGAAAAACACCAGACAGCAAAAAGCCCCGACAGGCGGGGCTTTTTGTAACGAGGGGTGTTGCCAGGTCTTCAGCCTTGCACACGCACCTGTAAACGCCGCCAGCCGATAAAGCCCAGCAAACTGGCCAGGGCAAACAATCCCAGCGGGTTGTTCAGCGGCACCGGCGTGGCCGGGCCGGCGACGATCGGAGCCGACGGCCAGTTGACCACCGGGCTGTTGGCGGGCAAGTTATTGAACAGGTTCGGATCCATGGCGTTGAACTGGCCGGCCAGGCTGTTGGCCTCATCCAGCGTATTGCCCAGGCCCACGAACCAGACCAGGGTCTTGCTTTCGTTGCTGGCCAGATCGAATTGATAGCGATAGCCGATTCGGTCATTGCCGCCAACCGGTGCCTGGGTGTTGACCGGTATCACGTCCGCGCCCGCCCCATAGGGAACATGCACAACCTTCAGGGTGGGAACCCCAGGACCGTCCGAGGTCACCAGCCAGTTGTCGGTCGCGTCCAGGGTATTGTCGCCGTTGCTGCTGTTTTCCAGCCGTGTCAGGTTGTCGAAGCCAAGCCGACCCGCGATCCAGGCGGTCACCGTCACGGGAGCCAGCCCCTTGGTGACAGGCTGGTTGGAAAAGGTATAGGCGATACGCATCAGGCGCTGATCGGTAAAGGCGTGGAACTGGGCGGTAACTTGTACCGAACTGCCGGGCATGGACATGGCACCACCACTCAGCGTGGTGCCCGTCAGGTCCAGGGTGCCATCCGGGTCATTATAAGCCCGGGCACCGTTACCCACATCCACAAACAGTCCGCCGTAGCCTCCCAGGGGTTTGATCAGGCCGGTCAAACCTGTAGCAGAAGTGGTGCTGAATGGAGGCGCACCGGTAACCACTGCGGTGCCAATAGCCTGGGCGCGACTGGCGGTTGAAGCCGTGAAAGTCAGCACGGTTCCAGTAGAAGCGTTCGCGGCAGCCATGTTGCCGTTTGAAATACAGGCCCAGATGACCGAAGAACCGGGATTCAACACACTGGCTACTGTAAGCGCGTTGATATTTGCGCATTTTCCCTGAGCCACCCGGCTGCCCCCTCCTGCCGCGCGAACACTACCGGCTGCACCCAGCAAGGCCATGGAACCCATGGCCCCCGCCACGGTCACTTTTCTCAAGGCATCCATTGAATTTCCAGCCATTTTTGCGCCCTTTTTTTTAAAAATGTCCACAGACTTTACGGGGCATTGAAATGAATATCAAGGCCTGGACCAGCATTCCATGGCCTGCCCGATCTGCTGGAAAAGGCCACCCTGCCAGGGCTGGTAGCGTCGCCAGCGTTCGGTGGAGCTTTTGTACAGTAGCTGGTGCATCCATGCTTACCAAGAATGTTTAATCAAAATAGAGCAGCCATTCCTCCATAGCCCCAAAAGCTGGACAGCAAAAAGCCCCAATGAGCGGGGGCTTTTCGTAATGAGTGGGGGGGCAGGGCTTCAGCCTGGCACATGCACCTGTAAACGCCGCCAGCCGATAAAGCCCAGCAGGCCGGCCAGGGCAAACAGCCCCAGCGGGTTGTTCAGCGGCACCGGCGTGGCCGGGCCGGCCACGATCGGAGCGGGTGTCCAGTTGACAACCGTTGTATTGGCCGGCAATCCACTAAAAAGATTGGGATCCACATCGCTGAACGGGCTATTGAACTGAGCGGCCTGGGCATTGGCTTCCGCCAGGCTGGTATTCAGGCCCACAAACCAGACCAGCGTCTTGCTCTCATTGGCAGCCA
>JALWTZ010000078.1 GCA_026993285.1 Lysobacterales bacterium
GCCGTGCCGTGGCACTGAAGATGGCCGAATGTGACATGGTGGATGGCCGTCCGGTTGCGCGTGAAGGCACCGAGTTCGAGATCGAATGTGATGTCATCGTGGCCGCCATTGGCCAGACCGGTGATCTAAAGGGGCTGGAAGACTTCGACAACGGTCGTGGACTGATGGATGCCGACAAGTTCTACTGCGTGCCGGGTCGCGCCAAGCATTTCGTGGCCGGTGACATCGTGCGTCCGCACCTGCTGACCACCGCCATCGGTCAGGGTTCGGTAGTGGCCGACACCGTGGATGAATTCCTCAACGGCAAGGAGTTCCACAAGCGTCCCAAGGTGGATGTCCATCACTTCAACCTGATGGAAAAACTGCACGAAGCCGGTCTGGATCCGGATGACTATCAGCCGGAATATGTGCGCGGCACTTCCGAACAGAAGTTTGCCATCCACAACTTCGACGACCGTTCGGAAGCGGAAATCATTTCTGCCGACCACCTGTTCCTGGGCCACTTCCCGGAAGAACCACGCAATCTGCGTGAAACGGATGTGCCGGATTCCGACCACGTGCTTGGCCACTTCGAGGAACGGGTCAAGGGCCTGGAAGAAGAAAAGGCTGTGGCCGAAGCCGAGCGTTGCATGAGTTGTGGCTTGTGCTTCGAGTGTGACAACTGTGTGATCTACTGCCCGCAGGATGCGGTCTACCGTGTGCCGAAGAACGAGTCCACCACGGGCCGTTATGTGGCTACCGATTACACACGCTGCATTGGGTGTCATATCTGTGCCGATGTGTGTCCCACGGGTTACATCGACATGGGCATGGGAGATCACTAAGATGCGACAGGGGCTGATTGCATTGCTGATTGGCCTGCTGCTGCCGCTGGCAGCCTGGTCAGGTGTTTTGCCGCAAATTCCGGAAGCACGCAAGGGCGAATCCTGCGTGCGACCCACGGACGAGATGCGGAAGAACCATATGAAATACATCCTGCACCAGCGGGATGAGACCGTGCACGAAGGCTATCGCAACCCGCAATTCAGCCTGGTGGAATGCATCAACTGCCATGCCACCAAGGATGACAAGGGCGAGTGGGTTTCCGTGAAAACGGAAAAGCACTTCTGCAATTCCTGTCACACGTATGCAGCCGTCAAGATTGACTGCTTCCAATGCCACGCCGACAAGCCGGAAGAAGCCTACAAACAGGCCAATCATCCGCTGATTCTGCGGGAAGGGCTGTCTGAGGATACCATTCGCAATACCCTGATGGAGGCTCGCCAATGAGTTGCAAATCCTGCGATTGTAACCAGCCTGCACAACCGGAACGCCGCAGTTTTCTGGGGGGTTCGGTCAGCATCATCGCCTCCATGACCATCCTGCCAGGTCTGGTGCTGCATGAGGTCAAGGCCAAGCCGGATGATCAGCGCATCTCCAACAAGAATCGCTGGGGCATTCTGATCGATACACGCAAATGCACGACAGAATGTGATGCCTGCGTGACGGCCTGCCACAAGAAGCATGGCATCGAGACCCACGGGCGACCGGACAAGGATCCGCAGTGGATCCGCAAGCTGAAGGTGGAAGATCCGCTGACCCGGAAAACCAGTTCCTTCCCCATCATGTGCCAGCATTGCGAGCATCCGCCCTGTGCCGATGTGTGTCCGACTGGAGCATCCTTCCGCCGGGAAGACGGTATCGTGCTGGTGGACCGTCACCTGTGTATCGGTTGCCGCTATTGCATGATGGCCTGCCCCTACAAGGCACGCAGCTTTGTGCATGAAGAAACCGAAAACCCGCTGCCGCACACCCCGCGTGGCAAGGGCACGGTGGAAGCCTGCAACATGTGTGTCTACACCGTGGACAAGGGTGGCATCCCGGCCTGTGTGGAAGCCTGCAAGCTGGAAGGGCACCAGGCCATGATCTTTGGCGACCTGAATGATCCGGAAAGCGAGATTTCCCAAGCCCTGCTGCGTGAAGGTGGCCAGCAGATCCGCGAGGACCTGGGCCTGAACACCGGCGTTCGTTATCAGGGTATCAACTGAGGACTGTGAGCAAGATGAAAAATCCTGTCGAATATCTTGAAATCGAACTGAACAAGTCGGTTCTCACTTTCCTGGGCATTGTGGCTGCCGTACTCGGTGCCGGATTGCTCTCCGCCCTGTACATGGAGCATGAAGGGCATTGGGTGACCGGCATGAGCAACCAGATTGTCTGGGGCCTGCCACATGTGTTTGCCGTGTTTCTTATTGTGGCCGCTTCCGGTGCACTGAACATCGCCTCCATCGGCACGGTGTTTGACAAATACCAGTACAAGCCACTGGGGCGCCTGTCCGCCTGGATTGCCATGGCATTGTTGGTGGGTGGCCTGATGATTCTGGTGCTGGATCTGGGCCGGCCGGATCGGTTGATTGTTGCGGCCACGAAGTATAACTTCAAGTCCATTTTTGCCTGGAACATGATTCTGTACAACGGTTTCCTGTTCTTCACCGGTGTTTATCTGTGGTTCATGATGGACTACAAGATGTACAAGCACTATCCAAAGGCCGGTTTTGCCGCATTTGTCTGGCGGCTGATTCTCACCACGGGTACCGGTTCCATCTTCGGTTTCATCGTGGCCCGCACAGCCTATGCCAGCGCGCTGCTTGCACCGATGTTCATCATCATGTCCTTCAGCTATGGGCTGGCTTTCAAGATGGTCATGCTCAAGCTGGCCTGCCGCTTTGACGGTCGTGAACTGGGGGAGAAAATCCTGTTCCGGCTGAAAAACCTGCTGGGCACCTTTGTGGGCGCGGTATTGCTGATGACCATCATTCATCACCTGACCAATCTGTACTGGGCCAAGGCGCATGATTACGAAATCTGGATTCTGACCAGCGGCGGCATCTATACAGCCATGTTCTGGATTGGGCAGATGGGTATTGGCACCTTGTTGCCATTGGCGATCTTCTATCACCCCACGCTGGGCAAGAATCGCAACATGATCCTGCTGGGTGCCCTGCTGGTAATCCTCGGTGGGTTGGCACAGATGTATGTGACCATCATTGCCGGTCAGGCCTATCCGATGCCCCTGTTTGCCGACAAGATCGTCTCCAGCAGCTTCTTCGATGGCGTGGTGGCCGAATACCATCCCAGCCTGCCGGAATTTTTGCTGGGACTGGGCGGCTTTGCCGTAACCATTCTGGCGACCTTTGTGGGCATGCGGGTTTTGCGCCTGCTGCCTTCCAGCCTCAGCGATCAGGTGGTTGACCCGGCACACAGCAAGGACTGAAACATGAGGATATGGAAAAAGGCCTGGCTTAGCCGGGCCTTTTTTTTCTTAACAGCAATAGTGTAGAAAATGCTAATGTAACAGGCGTAACCGCAGGGTCCACGATGCAATCAGTGGATTCGCAAGACCAACCCATCGGGGAGCAGCCATGCAGGCAGTGATGATCTCTGCACCACACAAGTCCAGTGGCAAGACCATGATTGCACTGGCTTTGGCGCGTCTCCTGCGAAACCGGGGCTTGCGTGTGCAGATGTTCAAGAAAGGGCCGGATTATATCGATCCACTCTGGCATCGCATGGCCAGCGGCAGACCTTCCTACAATCTGGATTTCAACACCCAGACCGCCAGCGAAATCCGTGATCTGTTTTTCCGCAAGAGCGCGGATGCCGACATTGTTCTGGTTGAAGGCAATCATGGCCTCTTTGACGGGCAAGACCCAGAAGGGCAGGACAGCAACGCGGCCCTTGCCCGCCTGCTGGATATTCCGGTCATGCTGGTGGTGGATGTCACCGGCTTTACACGTGGAATTGCACCACTGTTGCATGGCTACGCGAGTTTTGAGCCCGGATTGCGGTTTCATGGCGCGTTGCTGAACCAGTGTGCCAGTGAACGCCACCGGAAGCGATTGCTGGAGGTTTGCGAACGCTATCCGGCCATGCCCATACTGGGGTTGGTGCGGCGACAGCCGTCAGTTGCGGTGAAGGAAAGGCATTTGGGCCTGCAACCGGCCAATGAAGCCGAGGATGCTGAAGCAACCCTGCGGCAACTGGCCGACCAACTGGCTGAACAACTGGATCTCGACCAGTGGCTACAACATTTACCCGCATACACACTGCCGGATCAGACTCACAAACTGGCGACAGGCAAGGCCGAAGCAAGCAAGCGCCCAGCATTCCGTCTGGGTATATTTCAGGATCAGGCATTTGGCTTTTATTATCCCGATGACCTGGAACGGTTTGAAACACTGGGTGCGGAAATCATCCCCATCAACAGCATTCATGACACCGCCTTGCCCGAGATTGACGCACTGTTTATCGGCGGTGGGTTTCCGGAGATGAAGGCCGAGGCACTCAGTGCCAATCACAGGATGCGAGCAGCCGTCCGTAGTGCCTTGAAGCAGGGTCTGCCCTGTTATGCGGAATGTGGTGGTCTGATGTATCTGGGCCAGCATATTCGAATGAATGGCAAGGACTGGCCCATGGTCGGTTTTTTCCCCTTTGCGGTCGAAATGCAGGCAAGGCCGGTGGGCAGAGGATTGATGCGGATACAGGTTGATGAACATCCCTGGCCGTGGAATGGGGTAGATATCGTGCATGCGCATGAATTCCACCACTCGGCATGGCGAGCCACGCCGGAAGCCGCAAATAGCTGCCATTATGCCTGGCAGGTACAACGGGGCACAGGTCTGGATGGGAAACACGATGGCCTGATTCGCAATAATACCATCGCCGGTTATGCCCATTTGCGGCATACTGAGTCATCGCCCTGGGTGGATGCTTTTGTACAATTTATACGGGAGAGAAAAACATGATTGAAATCAGCAAGGCCGCCGCGGAGCAGATACTGGCGGCTGCAAGAGAGAGCAATTTGCTGGGCATG
Source organism: Lysobacterales bacterium (assembly GCA_026993285.1). Taxonomy (GTDB): domain Bacteria; phylum Pseudomonadota; class Gammaproteobacteria; order Xanthomonadales; family S139-57; genus S139-57. Next base: position 4,853 of record JALWTZ010000078.1, read on the forward strand.
CCCCTGCGCATTGCCGTCAAACGGGACCAGCAAGGTAACTTTCAATATGCCATGGGGTTTGAAGACAATGTTACGGAGGAAGACAAAACCGTTCAGAGCAATGGCGTGGAAGTGGTCGTTTCCCCATTCAGTGAAGAATTGCTGAAAGGCACCGTGCTGGATTTCGTCGAACTGGAAGGTGCTGATGAAAAGCAGTTTGTCTTTATCAATCCGAATGACCCCAACTGTACGGTAAAGCCCGAGTAGTACATCCGCATGAGCGAACCCTGTGAAAAACAGCTGGAAATGATGCGGCTTTGGCTGGAGAAACTGGCCTCCAACGATTTTGCCTCGGCCACGCTGCTGACGGGTGACCCGTTATTGCGGCCCATTGCCGGTGAAATGAACCTGATCGCTGACCGCATGCGCGATACGCAGGAACGCCTGAAAAAAGGCCATGCGCTGAATATTCGCTACGAAGTGGCGGCACGCGCGATGGACTTCCGTGACCTGGATGACCTGCTGACCCGCTCCCTGCATATCCTGCGCAATGTGGCGCAGGCCGATGCCGGGCTGGTCTGGCTGGTAGACCATGAGGAAAAACTGCGCGTGGCCGCGGCTTCCGGAATTCGTGAAGAACGGCTGATGGGGCAGCGGGCAGAGCCCTTGCGCCGTGCGCTGACCGACCCGGCCCTGCGATCGGAGAAAATCCAGATTATCGATGACGCACAATTATTGGATCAGGTGCTGACCGAAAGCCGTGGCGCGGACTACAGCATGATGTGCATTCCGCTGAAAGTGCGTGGAAAGGCCCTGGGTGTGTTCAATCTGTTCGTGCTCAAGGGTTCCGTGGAAGAGGATGGCAACCTGAATGACTTGCTGGAGGGGGTGACCCGCCATCTGGCCATTGGGGTGGAAAATGCGCGGATCATGGATATCCGCATGCAGAAAGTCATCCAGGAAGAGCGGTTGCAACTGGCTCATGAACTGCACGACTCGCTGGCACAGAGCATTGCCAGCCTGCGTTTTCAGATCCGTGTGCTGGACCAGACCCTGCAAATTGGCGATGAACCGGGTATATGGCACGAAATGGAGCGGATCGAGGAAAGCATCGAAACCGCCAATCAGGAATTGCGGGAACTGATCGCGCATTTCCGGGGTGCCAGCCACAAGCGCAATATTGTCTCGGCCATTCAGGAGCTGCTGGACCGCTTCCATACCATCAACGGGATTCAGGTATTTCTGCAAAAGGAATGGCATCCGGTGCTGTTGCCCAGGGAAAAGGAAATCCAGATGTATCGTATCGCCCAGGAAGCTTTGAGTAATATCCGCAAGCATGCACAAGCCAATATGGTACGCATATTGATGCGTTCCAATCCTGCCGGCCATATCCACATGATGATCGAGGATGATGGTGTGGGTATCCGCTTCCGGGAAATGGATGATTTCTCCGAGCACTTCGGCATGAAAATCATGCAGGAACGCGCCAGCAAGCTGGGTGGTACACTAAAGATTGAAAGTGAACCGGATGAAGGCACCCGGATTATTCTGGATTTCGAACATGACGAATACAATGACCCCGATGCCGGGCGAAAAACAACCATATAGCGCGGGAAACCAAGAGAGGTGAATATGAGTGAGCTGAAGGTGTTGATGATCGATGACCACACCCTGTTTCGACTCGGGCTGGCCAAACTGCTCAAGCAGCGGGGCATCGAAGTGCTGGAATCCCAGAGTGGCGGCCGTGAAGGCATCAAGATGGCGCGGGAGCATCAACCGGACATTATCCTGCTGGACATGCGCATGCCGGAAATGAGTGGCATCAGCGTATTGCGGGAACTGCGCAAGCAGGGACTGGAAATGCCGGTGGTCATGTTGACGACCAGTTCCGATGAACGGGATCTGGTCGAGTCCCTCCGCTCCGGCGCCCAGGGTTATCTGCTCAAGGACATGGATCCGGACGCACTGGTCACCGCCCTGCGCAACATCATGCAAGGCAAGACCGAAGTTTCTCCCGATCTGGCCCCGGTACTGGCGCGCGTGGTACAGGATGATGGTGTGATTCCGCCCATACCCAGCCCCTTTGCCAACCTGACTCCGCGGGAGCTGGAGATACTTTCCCTGCTGGCCGAAGGGCAGAGCAACAAGGTCATTGCCAGAAATCTGGGTATCTCCGACGGTACGGTCAAGCTGCATGTGAAAGCCATTCTGCGCAAGCTGGATGTACACTCACGGGTGGAAGCCGCGGTGATCGCCGTGGAGCAGGGGCTGCGTGCCAACCGTAACGAAGGCTGATGGCACAACCCTTCTCCCTGGAACACGAAGCGGACTACCGCCACTGGCGAGCGTGGAAGCTGGCCCAGGTGCCGGCGGATCCTGCCGAATTGCTGGTGGAGGTGCCCCAGGCTGCCGCACCCTCACCGACCGCCTTGCAGGCCATTGCTGATCGCCTGCAGCGCTGCAACATGGCCATCTACCGTTTTCTCGATGACCATGGCGAGGATCGTGAACAGATCCGCCGGCTGGCCGCCCATTTTGGCCTGACCCGGCTGGATTACCACCTTTGCAGTGACCCCAGCGGCATCACCGCCCTGAGCTGTGACCCCAGCGGCAAGCGCGAGCGTTATATTCCCTATACCGACAAACCCATCAACTGGCACACCGACGGCTATTACAACAAGCCGGAAGAGTGGATTCGCGGCATGGTGCTGCACTGTGTGCGCCCGGCTGCCGAGGGTGGGGAGAACTTTCTCATGGACCCGGAGCTGCTCTATATTCACCTGCGGGATGAAAACCCCGATTACATCCGCGCGCTGATGGAACCGGACATGCTCTGTATTCCCCCCAACCGTGAAGAAGGTGGGCAAAAGCTCCGTTGCGGGCCGGTGTTCTCGGTGGATGATCACGGCCAGTTGCACATGCGTTTCACCATCCGCAAGCACAATGTGATCTGGAAGGAAGAACCCCTGCATCGGCAGGCACGCGCCGCACTGATGGACTTGCTGCAGGGTGAGGCCATCCCCATCTATCACTACAGGCTGAAAGCCGGCGAGGGGCTGATCTGCAATAATGTATTGCATGGCCGCAAGGGCTTTCGGGATGATCCGGCAGCCGGTCGCCTGATGTACCGGGCACGGTTCTTCGACCGATACCCCGCACAACCGGCGGCAGCCTGAGCCCATCCAGTCCAGGCACAAACCAACAGACACCCGGCAAGGGTGCGGGAGAGAACGCCATGACCATCTGGCTGAGTGAATTGCTGATGCAGAATCGGCACATCGAGACCTTCAAGGGCCTGCAGCAATTGATCCGGCAGAAGGCCCAGGAAGGTGCCATGCGGCTGCAAATGGATGTCAAACCACCGTTCGAAGACACGCCGGATAACTGGGAAATGCAGCTGGAAAACGCCTTCAATCTCATCCCCGGCTTTGGTGACTGAGATGTTCTGGCAGGAAGAGGAAGAGCA
>JALWTZ010000079.1 GCA_026993285.1 Lysobacterales bacterium
GCATCTGTTCCAGCTCCTGACCCTGGCGAAACAGCGCCAGGTTGAGGCTCTGGATTTCATCATCCATTTGCGCCAAACGCGTTTCCAGCCGTTCCAGTCGTTCTTCGGCTTGCATGGGTGCTGCTCCAGTTGAATGGGGTTCTATATACTATGCGTTTTTTTCGTGGAGTAACGACATGCCCAAGGCATCGGATCTGAAACGCAACCAGGTGGTGGAAGTGGACGGGCAGCCCATGATGGTGTTGCAGGTGGAAACCCAGAGCCCTTCCGCGCGCGGTGCCACCACCCTGTACAAAACCACGCTGCGCAATGTGGAAAGTGGCCAGCGGGTGCAGAAAAATTTCAAGGGTGATGACTTCCTGCCGGATGTGGACGCGGTGCGCAAGGCGCTGCAGTTCAGCTACCGGGACGGCTCGGATTGCGTATTCATGGCCCTGGACGACTATGCCCAGTATCCCCTGCCGGAAGAAGCCCTGGGTGAGGATGCCGCCTGGCTGAGTGAAGGCATGGAGGGCCTGATCGGGCTGCTGATCGATGACCGTCTTGTAGTGGTGGAGCTGCCGCAGCATGTGGAAGCCACGGTGGTGGAGACCCAGCCCAGCATGAAGGGGGCCACCGCCACCAAGAGCTACAAGCCGGCCACACTGGACAATGGCTTGGAAGTGGGCGTTCCGGATTACATCGAAAGCGGCGAGCGCATCCGGGTCAATACCCAGACCCGCAAGTTTGCCTCCAGAGCCGGCTGACAGGGAAAACCAGCCGTCTCAGGACTGCTGGGCTTCTTCGGTATTTTCCAGATAGGCCCTTGCGGCCTGCAGGTTGCGCTGCAGATCGCGTGCGGACTGGCGCGAAACAGCCAGAGCATCCTGCACCCGGTGCATGGCTTGCTGATTCAGTTGCTGGATTTCTTCCGTCAGAATACGGGCCTGTGCCTGTTCAGGATCGGCAAAGCCGGCTGCAAAGGCCTGCTTGAGCCAATCCATTCGTTCCTGATCCAGTTGCCGCATTTGCACCCAGTCATTCTGATGTGCAGTCTCAAGCATTTTTCGTGACAGCAAAACCGCTTGCTGCAGGCATTCCAGCGCCTGGACATCCGTTTTCACGCACCCTCCGCCGTTTCCTGCTTCAGTTTTTCCGGCACCTGATCCCATGCACTTTTGATTTCCAGCATCAAATCCCGCACTTCATCCAGCATGCCCGTATCATTGTGCAGGTTGGCTTCGGTCAGACGAACCTTGAAATAGCTGTAGAGCGCATCCAGCTGGCTGGCAATCTCGCCACCCTGTTCAAAATCCAGGCTTTCCTGCAACCCGGCTGCGATCATGATGGCTTTCTTGATGTGTTCGTTCTTTTTTTCAATGTCCTGATGCGCCATGGCTCCCGTGGCCTGTGCCACATGTTCCAGAAAGCGCTGCATGAGCAGTTGCACAATCCGGTGCGGATTGGCGAAATCCACTTCACCCGTATGCACCTGCCGGTACTGGTGTATGGCTGAATTCATGATCGATGACTCCTCAGCTGGTTCCCAGCGTACTGAGCTGCTGGGTCAGGAAGTTGCTGGTACCCTGCATGCTCGCAAGCAAGGCATCCAGGGCGGCGAATTCCTGCCGATAACCGGCCTCGATCACGGTCAGCCGGTATTCCAGCCGTTCCTGGGAGCGTGTCAGGCTGTCCTTGCGGCTGTTCAGCCCGTCGGTACGCTGATCCAGCAAGCCATTGGATTGCACCATCGTTTCCAGCAGACTGTCCATGCGCACGGCAAAGCCTTCGGTGCTGTCAGAGAACAGCCCGGTCACATAGGAGGGATCTTCATTGAGCACCTCCGTCAGGCGGCTGCTGTCCAGGCTCATGTCTCCATAGCGGTCAACGGATACGCCGATCATGTTCAGATGTGTGTAGGGATTGCCTGCGATATTGACACCGGTATTCAGTACATCCCGGATTTGCCGCTCAATGCTGCGCAGGGTGGAATCATTGGCCAGCGTGCCCGATTTCAGGTTGTCCATCAGATCGAACAGGTTGTTGTAGGCATCCACAAAGGCCTG
>JALWTZ010000080.1 GCA_026993285.1 Lysobacterales bacterium
CGCTGGTGGCCTAGGCACCCGATGACCGCCTCCTGCAGAAACTGCAGGCCAACATGAAGGAAGTGCAGGCCCGTGGTGGCCAGATCTACGTGTTTGCGGATGAGGCCGTACAGCCCGAAGGCCGCCTGCAGGGGCTGGTACACCTGCCCCTGGGCGGGGACTGGCTCAGCCCGGTGCGGGCCAGCGTGGCCCTGCAACTGCTGGCCTACGATGTGGCCGCCATGCTGGGCCATGACGTGGACCAGCCGCGCAACCTGGCCAAATCGGTGACGGTGGAATAGTGTGCTTTAGCGGCCATTTCTAGCCGAATCCGACTTCAGCCATGGCCAAACGGCAATGCCGGAGGCAAATAGTGCCAGTGAACCCCAGCTTTGCCAGGGTTGTTGCTGGAACAGATACCACAAGGTCCAGCCCATCAGGGCCAGAAACCACAGCGCTGGCAGGGGGTAGAGCGGCAGGCGAAACGGGCGCGGCAAACCGGGCCGGGCAAGGCGCAGGCGGATCAGGCCGGAAACTGCCAGCACATTGCACAGGGCCAGCGCCACACCGGAGAAGATCAGCACGCTCTTGAATGTGCCCGTTAGCACAAAGGCCAGACTGATCAGGGATTGCAGCCAGATGGCACGAGCGGGGATGCCATCGGCATTGGTCCGGGCCAGCTTGCGAAAAAGCGGGTAATCCTCACCCATCACCTGCAGGACCCTGGGGCCGGCCAGAATCATGGCGCTGACCGTGGAAGTCAGCAGCAGGGACAAGGCCACGCTCATCAGCCAGGCACCGGACTCGCCAAAGATCCAGCGGGCAGCGACCACCCCCACCTCCAGCTTGCCACGCAGGTCAGACATGGGCGCCACATGCAGAAAAGTGGCATTCAGCAACAGATAGAGCAAGACAACCAGGGCCGTGGTCAACAACAATACACGCGGTAGTGAATGCTGGGGTTCGGGCAATTCGGATGTCAGGTAAGTCGCCGCATTCCAGCCGTTGTAGGCATAGTTCACATACACCAGCGATACAGCAAAGGCACCGGAGAACACCTGTGGCACATCGGGCAGAGATGGCCAGAATCGTACCGGCTGGGGAGCGGGGGCAAACAACCAGCCGGCTGTGATGAAGCCCAGCAACAGCAGCAGTTTGACTGTTGTAAGCCCCTGTTGTGTCCACGCGCTGCGCCGATGGGTGCCCGCATGGAACAGCGTGAGCAAGACAATCAGGCTTGCTGCCAACCCGGTGGGAGACAGGCCGGGATAGACAGCGGAAAGATAAGCGGCAAAGGTCATTGCGGCCAGGGCCACGGGTGCGGCAAAACCGATGGTGGACGAGACCCAGCCGGCGGCAAAGCCCAGTGCAGGATGCCAGGCATGGCCGATGAAGTGATACTCACCGCCGGAACGGGGCAGGGCGGCGCCCAGCTCGGCATAACAGAGCGCGCCGCAGAAGGCGGTAATGCCACCGACCACCCAGAGCAGCAGCAGGACAAAACCCGACTGCAGGCTTTCCAGCTGAAAGCCCAGGCTGGTGAACACACCGGTACCCACCATATTGGCCAAGACCACGGCTGCCGCAGTGAGGGCTGGAAAGGAATGTGATGGAGCCACCTTCATGCGGGCATGGTAGAACGCGGTTTGAGAATTGTCATTGAGAAAATCCTGTGGCACTATATATTAGATACTCCTAATATTTATAAGGTAAAGCATATGCGCTACAAGAAAGCCACGGCCATTCTGGTAGCAGCCCTCTGGGTGATGCCGGCGGTACACGCCGATGACGAGGCGACCTTGCTGGAAGCCCGCAAGTTGACTACACAGTTCATGAAGACCTTGAAAGGTACCTTGATGCAGGCCATGCAAAAGGGTGGCCCGGTAGAAGCGCTGGCTGTTTGCAATACCGAGGCAGGGCCGATCGCTCAGCAGCTTGCGAAAGAGCATGGCTGGAAACTGGGCCGGACCAGTTTCAAGTTGCGCAACCCGGCCAATGCACCGGATGCCTGGGAAAAGCAGGTTCTGCAACAGTTTGCCGATCAATGGCAGGGTCAGCC
>JALWTZ010000081.1 GCA_026993285.1 Lysobacterales bacterium
TGCCCCTTGCCCTGGGATTCCACCAGTTTGCCCTGGACCACCACGGCACAGCCGGTGGTGAGATGGCGGATTTCCGTTTCGTAGTTGGGCAATTCGGCCGCGGCAATGACCTGGATGGGGAAAAAGCCGGAGCCGTCGTGGACGGCCACGAAGGAGAAGCCGGCCTTGGAATCCCGCCGGGTGCGTACCCAGCCGCGTATTTCTACGGTTTCGCCCAGGTGTTGGCCCTGCAGGCAGTCCTGAATGCTGGTTGGTTTCATGCTCTTCCTCGTGCAAGCCGCTGAAAAAAGGGCGGCATTATCAATGATGTTGTGGTTTTTGCAAGCCTTGCTTGCTGTCGCTGGCCGGCCAGAGGATGTAGGTGGGCGCGGCCCGGTTCGGGTTCCAGCTTTCGGCCTTGGGCAGTTCCAGCGGGGCATAGCCGGGTGCCGTGATGCGCAGGCGGTGTACGCCGCCTTGTGTCGGGCGGAAGAAGTCACCACTGTCGGCATCACTGAACACGGGCGCGATGCTGGCGTCGCGGTCATCCAGCTGGATCAGGGCATCGGCGATGGGCCGGTATTTGCTGTCCACCACCCGTCCGCGCACGGCGGTCAGAGCCTGTTCCAGATAGCCCAGCAGGGCATCGCGGTTGGCCTGCCAGTAGTCGGGCAGGCGGGCCGGGTCGGGGTTTTTCACCGCTGAAAGTTCGATGGTGACTTCAAAACAGCCCATGATGGCGTTCATCCAGTCCTGCCGCCCGCCGCTGACCGGGTACCAGTCATAGCCGTTGGTGATGCCGTTGTTCAGGTCGCGAAAATAACCGCCACCTCCCGGCCAGTTTTGCTGGGCGCTGTCGGCCCAGGCACGGCCGGCCTGTTGGAACCAGTCATCGTCCGGATGGCGTTCGGCACGACTGTCCCAGGGGTAGTTGAAGACTTCCGCGCCGCCGTGAAAGTTGGCCGCCAGGGTGAAGTTGCGCCGGGCGGCGAAGTTCATCATGGCTTCGGTTTCCGGGGCGTATGGGTTGCCGTCGGGGTGGTCGCCATCGACCGGATCGGGAAAGTTGCGGTTGGGATCGATGTTGTTGGCGAGAAAACGCCGTGCGCCGGCCACGCTGGCATTGCCGCCGGCATAGGTGCCGTCGGGGTTGGCCAGGGGGTTGATCCAGATTTCCAGGTGATCCAGCAGGTATTCGATGCGCGGGTCGTTGTCCGGGTTTTCCAGCAGGGTGTCGATCAGGCGCAGCAGCAGCACAAAGCCGGTGGTTTCATCCCCGTGCATGGTACTGGTGTAGAACACTTCCGGTTCGGCTTCGTCGCGTTGCGGGTTGCGGCTGATTTTCATCACCAGCAGCTTGCGCCCCTGCTGGCTGGTGCCGATCTCCTCCAGCCGGGCCAGTTCAGGGAAACGTTCCGCGTAGTCTTCCATGCGGGCGATGTAGTCTTCGTAGGCGGGAAAGCTGGCCCAGTCGCCGCTCTTGTGTGGTCGGGCCGCTGTCGGGTTGTCTCCGGGGTGGGGCAGGGTACGGAAGCGAAAGCCCGTGGCTTCCAGCTGTTTTTGCTGTGCCGGGGTGGCGTACAGCCGCCGTTGCCGGCCGTGGTCCCAGGAAAGCCGGGCCAGTTGCGCCGGGGAAAGGGTGGCCGGCAGGGCTTCCACGGCCAGGTAACGGTCATCCGGACCACTGGCCAGAACCTGCAGGGGCAGGCAACAGGCCAGCAGCCAGCGGCTCAGTGCTTGCATTGTTCGCGCAGTTCCCGGCGCAGTATCTTGCCCACATTGGTCTTGGGCAGTTCCTGATGGAAACTGACCTTCTTCGGCACCTTGTAGCCGGTGAGATGCTGGCGCATGAATTCGATGACATCCGCTTCGGTCAGATCGGGATTCTTGCTGACCACGCACAGGCGCACCACTTCCCCGGAATGCTCGTCCGGCATGCCGATGGCGGCGGCTTCGACGATATCCGGCATCATCACCGCCACATCCTCGATTTCGTTGGGATAGACGTTGAAGCCGGAGACCAGAATCATGTCCTTCTTGCGGTCGACGATGTAGAAAT
>JALWTZ010000082.1 GCA_026993285.1 Lysobacterales bacterium
CCGCCGGATAGGCCTGCTGAATGGCATGCAAGGCCTGCAAGACCCGGAAAAAAGGCCCCGGTTGCATGGGCGATTCCGCATCCTGCGCCTCATGGTGAAGAAAGGCCTCCAGCCCCTGTTCCTTGTAGATGCGCTCCGAGGCATCAGAGAAAAGCACCGCATCCCCGTCGAAGGCAATACGCACCTGCCCATCATCCATTTTTCCCGCATGCCCCGGCAGCACGGTTGCCGCCGCATGGCCAGCCTGGAGCACCTGCCTGACATCCTCGGCATGGGCGCTGAGGAAAAGGTCCACGCCAAAGGCCGGGATATAGCGATCCGGGCTTTCACCGTTGGTGAAGGCCGCCCGACTGATGGGCAATTGCATCTGCTCGATGGTATTGAAAATCCGCAAGCCGGTATCGGCGGAATTGCGTGAAACCAGAATCACCTCCACCCGCTGGTGTTCAGCATCATTCAGTGCCAGCAGTTTCTTCACCAGTGGATAGGCCATGCCGGGCCGCAGGGGCTCGTTTTCGTGTTCAATCTGCCATTGCTGATAGGCTTCGATACCCTGGGTTTCGAATATGCGATGGCTTTCGTCCAGGTCGAACAAGGCGCGGGATGAAATGGCAATGGTCAGGGGCAGTACATCAGTTTTCATAGCCGTCCGTGAATACGGGTTCAAGTACATGCAGATAGCTGTTCCATGCGTCGATGATACCCCATCCGTAGACGGCATTGGGCCGCTGGCTGCCGGCAACCCCGCCACAATCCTGACTGGAATAAGCCGGGCTGGCATAACTCCGGATGACACGCCGCAGTTCAGTCGGTTGGCCCAATAGCGCCGGGTTGGCCTGCAACAGCAAAGCCGCCAGCCCGGCCACATGCGGCGTGGCCATGCTGGTGCCGCTTGACAGGCTGGTACCGCCGTTGAGCCGGGCCGAACGCACATTCACCCCTGGCGCGGCCACATCCGGCTTGAGGCGGTTGGAACCATCCACCGTCACCACCCCCCGGCTGCTGAAGGATGCCACCTGATTACCGCCATCTACTGCAGCCACGGTAAAACTGCTGTCGTAAATGGCCGGTGGATTACTGATCGTACTGCATGCACTGCCGGAATTCCCTGCGGCGGAAACCACCAGAATGCCGGCCGCCTGCACACTGTCCACCGTGGTCAGCAAGGCATTCCAGGCACAGCCTTCACTGGGTGGGCAAGCCCAGGAATTGCTGATGATGGCCGGGGCCAGCTCCGGGCGCGGGTCTGTGCCGTCAATACGGGTGGGTGCCAGAAACCACTGAAAGCATTCGATATAGCTGCTGGCGGTACCCGCGCCCTGGTTCATGTTGCGGCAGCCGATCCATTGCGCACCGGGTGCCACACCGGTGCGGGCGCCGCTGACTGGGTCATCTCCAGCCACCGTTCCGGTGACATGGGTGCCATGGCCGTGATCATCGCAGGGTGCCGTTGAATCTGCGCTGCAACTGGAATTGATTGCGTGAATGGCATCATGCCAGGCATAGTCGTGGTTTACCGTACCCGTAACGTTGTCCCAGCCCCGGTACTGGTTTTTCAGCAGCTCGTGATCCCATTCCATGCCGGTGTCCTGTATGCCCACGGTGACTCCACTGCCGGTAATGCCTGCCTGCCAAACCAGGTCGGCTTGTATTTGGCTCAGGTTGCCCTGTACCGTGCCCTTGGGTAATTCTGTGGAAGATGGCCCGGGTTTTTCCCAGTGCATGCGGTAGGGCCGGTCGGCTTCCACGGCCCGTACCTGTGGCATGTTGCGCAAGTGACGTACCTGCACCGGGGTCAGGCTTGCCTGAATGATGGGTACCAGCCAGAAGCTGCGATAGGCAACACCCCATAGCCGCAGCTGTTTTTCCACCGGTGTCTGAAGGCGGGCCACCTGCTGCCGGCGATAGAGCAAATCCCCCCGGTTGCGCAAGGGGCCGTTTGGCCAGTAACCATGCAGGCTGATCAGCCAGTTTTCCCGAACATAAGGCTGATAGGCATCACTGGCTTCAGCGGCCCGGGCCTGCAGGCACAAGCC